>CAYOBT010000275.1:0-4247 GCA_964402205.1 uncultured Anaerolineales bacterium | reverse complement strand
ATATAATCCGCGCTAGCTCGATCCATGCCCCTGGCGACGGCAGCTCCGCCGCGCCAGATGTTTCCTGCGCCGATGACAATGCCGATATCGGTGCCAAGCTCGCTAGCCAGCTTGATCTGTTGGGCTAGCTGATCAGCGGTGTTCGGATCAACGCCGAATCCCTTGTCGGAGGCCATGAACTCGCCCGAGAGTTTGAGCAGCACCCGTGCGTATCTGGGCTTGGCCATGCATTCCTCCGCGGAAGCGATAGAGAGGGCGGAGCGGAGATGTGACCTCACTCCGCCCTGGTCAGACTAGCCGATCTGGAACCGTGCGAAACGGGCGATCACGATGTTTTCGCCCAGCTTGGCGATGGTCTCTGTCAGAAGCTGCTGGATTGTCTGATCTTCATCTCGGATAAACTGCTGATCGAGCAAGCAGTTCTCCTGGTAGAACTTGCGCAGCTTGCCCTCGATGATGCGATCCATCACGTGCGCGGGCTTGTTCTCGCCGGCCATCTCGGCGCGGATGGCGTCTTTCTGCTCGTCTAGGACGTCTTCTGGGACATCGTCTTGCGAGATCCACTTGGGGTCTGCCGCAGCGATCTGCATGGCGACGTCATGGCAGAATGCCTGAAACTCGTCGGTGCGTGCCACAAAGTCAGTCTCGCAGTTCACTTCTACAAGCACGCCGAGCTTGGCGCCAGCGTGGATGTATGCTTCCACCAGGCCATCGCCCGCCTCACGGTCTGCCTTTTTGGCGGCTGCCGCAAGGCCTTTCTGCTTTAGTATCTCTGTCGCTGCCTCGAAATCGCCGTCGGTCTCTTCGAGGGCCCTCTTGCAGTCCAAGACGCCCGCACCTGTGAGTTCGCGGAGCTCCTTGATCATCTCGATGGTGACTGCCATACGTTGATTCTCTCCCAATCTGCTACGATGATGGGCGCGATCGAGAAGATCGCGCCATTCTGATGGCCGACTATTCTTCGTCCTCGTCGATGATGAGGATGTCTTCGTCTTCATCATCGTCCATAGCCGAGATCACATCATTCGCCAGGGTGGTCGTGGTGGCCTCCTCTGGCTGATCCCTGGGGCCATAGACTTCCTCGTACACGCCGGCGGGCTCGAGGGTGCTCTGTGGCTCTTCCTCCATCATAACGCCGCGCATCTGCTGCCCTTCTACGACGGCATCGGCGATCTTGGTCGTCATCAGCAAGATGGAGCGGATCGCGTCATCGTTGCCAGGAATCACATAGTCAATGGGATCTGGGTTGCAGTTGGTATCCACGATGGCAATGATCGGGATCTCGACGCGGTTGGCTTCCGCTATAGCGATATCCTCGGCTTCGATATCCACCACAAAGATGGCATCTGGCATCTGGTTGAGATTGCGCAGGCCGCCGATCTTGCGGTGAAGCTTGGCCAGCTCGCGGGCCTTGCCAGTTGCTTCCTTTTTCGGCAAGACGGCCCACTCACCGCGCTCCTCCTGGCCCTCTAGCTCTAGCATATAATCGATGCGCGAGCGAATGGTGCGAAAGTTCGTGAGCGTACCGCCGAGCCAACGCTCGTTGACATAGGGCATACCGCAGCGCGTCGCTTGGCTCTCGATCGTGTCTTGGGCCTGGCGCTTGGTGCCGACAAAGACGATGGTGCCGCCCTCTGCCACCGTGTCCCGGATAAAGGCGTGCGCTCGCTCGAGCGCTTCCATGGTTTGCGAAAGGTCGATGATGTGGATGTGGTTGCGCTCCGTGAAGATGTACGGGCGCATCTTGGGATCCCAGCGGCGGCTGCGATGGCCAAAGTGGACACCGGCCTCCAACAGCTCTCTCATGGTCGCGATTGGCACAGTTCCCTCCATAGACTCGTTTTGGACACCCGCCCTCTGACTCGCAGATGAACCCACCCCGCAACGCGGAGTGGGCACGACATCGGCCACATGAGGGCGTGTTTGATGATGGGTTTCCACCCAGAAACCGAGTATAACATGCGCACCGGAAGGAGGCAAATGGTTGAGCGTGGCAGCCGCCCTGTGGTATACTTGGCAAGCTTCGAAAGGCCATGATCCGCTCGCTGGAGGCGACCCATGCTATCCGATGACCTTCTCTCTATTCTGGCTTGCCCCGCTTGCAAGACGCGTGTTGTGCTGGTGCGCGATGAATGGCTCGTTTGCCAGAACGATGCCTGCCGCCGCAAATACCCCATTGTCGACGGGATCCCGGTCATGCTGATCGAGGAGGGCACCAAGTACATCGATGTGGCCCCGGAAGATCTTCCCGAGCCGCATGCATAGACGAATCCTTGTCTCGAGACCGGCCAGGCCGATGGCAGCTTCCCGGCGGGCTGCCCTTCTATGGTTGCTGGTGCTGGGCTTGCTCTTGCATCGGCCCGCGATGGTTGTGGCGTCGGAGCCCGTTCGCGTTACTGGAAGGGCTGTGACCTACGCTTTCTCGGAGAGCATCACTTTCGAGGTCGAGCTTGAGAGCGATGAACCTATCGAGGAGGTGATCCTTTTCTATGGCGTGGTGGGCGAGCCGGTTGTGCGCAGGATCTATCCCGAGATGCCATCTGGGAACGCGCTCAGGCTCTCGCACACCGAAGAACTCGAGGCGGGGCAGTTCGCCCCAGGGACGCGATTGCGGGCCTGGTGGGAAGTCGTACTGGTGTCGGGCGAGACCAAGCCGTTGCCAGAGGAACAGCTTCTCTATGTGGATCAGAATATCGAGTGGCAGCAAGTGGAAGGTGGGCGGGTGACCCTCCATTGGCACGGGCGCGCCGGGAGTCAGGCCGAGGAGCTGCTGTCGCTGGCGGAGGACGTCATCGATCGGCTGGCGATGGACATGGGCGTGCCTCGCCCGGGCGAGGCAATGATCTGGGTTTACAATAACGAACGCGATATGTCGCGTGCCACGTCCACGAGGAGCGAGTCGTACGATGCGCGTGTCGTGACTCTGGGCATGGCCATGGGGGATGGGACGCTCCTATTGCTCGGCTCTCACGGCGACGTGCGAGAGACGCTGGCGCACGAGCTGTGCCATGTGGTCGTGGGATTGGCCACCGACAACCCCTACATCGCGATCCCGCGTTGGTTGGACGAAGGCTTGGCAATGTACGCGGAAGGGGAGCTCCCTCGCAGCAACCGTAGGGCATTGGATGCTGCCATCGCGCGCGACGAGCTCATCTCGTTGCGATCACTGACAAGCTACACCGGGGATCCCGAGGAAGTGAACCTGTTCTACGGCCAAGCCTACTCCGTGGTGGCATTCATCCTGGACGAGTACGGTGACGAGGCTATGCGCGACCTCCTGGCCGTGTTCTCTGAAGGGCGGCGGCAGGATGATGCGCTACAGGAGGTCCTTGGTTTCGGGCTGGACGAACTCGAGGCCCGGTGGCGGGCGAGCCTCGGACTGGGTCCGGTGCCCACGCTCACGCCTGCGTCGTTCGCTGGGGAGCGAGGCGATCAAGCCTGGGAGGTCCTCCGTCCCAGCTGGCTCGCACGTGTGCGGAGTGGTGCGGTTGCCTTGGCGCGATCGCGCTGATGCCAGAGCTGCCAGAGGTCGAGACGGTAGCGCGTTGCCTTCGCCGTCGCGTGGTGGGTGATACGGTCGCCAAGGCGCATGTCTTGCTTGAGCGCACCATCGCGTCACCGGATGCCACGGGCTTTGCCGAGATGATCGAGGGACGGCGCTTCTCCAGCTTTGGACGGCGTGGCAAATATCTTCTGGCAGAGCTGGAGCCCCGTAGCTGGCTCGTGGTGCATTTCCGCATGTCGGGGCGACTGTGCATCGTGCAAGCCGGTGACTCCCCAACCAAGCACACGAGGCTGCTGCTAGAGCTTGCATCGGGCCGGGCCATGCGGCTTGAGGATCAACGCACGTTCGGACGCGTCTGGCTCTTGGACGACCCTGACGCTGTCACTGGCGGCCTGGGGCCAGAGCCTCTCTCCGCCCACTGGACTCTTGATCGCTTGGTTCGTGATCTACAGACTAGGCGTCGCATGATCAAGCCCTTACTGTTGGATCAGGCCTTTGTGGCGGGTCTGGGTAACATCTATGTCGATGAGGCGTTGCATCGGGCTGATCTGCACCCGGCCGTAACGGCTGATCGGCTTTCTGAGGACGATGTCGCTCGCTTGCATGCGGCCGTGCGGTCTGTGCTGACAGAAGCCGTCGAGCACGGGGGGACCACCTTCCAGGACTTTAGGACGCCGGATGGTGATGCCGGTGGGCATCAGTTCGCACTTCGGGTCTATGGTCGCGAGGGCGAGCCGTGCGA
>CAYOBT010000274.1:0-4255 GCA_964402205.1 uncultured Anaerolineales bacterium | reverse complement strand
GAGCGGGCAGGCTCCCTGGCCAAGCTGACCGTCTGCGGGCAGAGCGTGGCCGGCCGCGACATCTACAGCCTGGAGCTGGGCACGGGCGACTTTTGCGTGGGCATCGTGGGCCTGCAGCACGCCGGTGAGACGGGGCCTGAGCTGATCGTGCCCGTGGTCGAACGGGTCTGGGATCGCCAGCCCGAGCTTTTTCGGCGGGCGCGCGTACTGATCGTCCCCGCTGTCAACGTAGACCGACGCGAGCAGCAAGCCGAGGGCACGCCCTGGTACCTCCGCACCAACTTGCAGGGCATCGATCTGAACCGCAATCTGCCTGCCGAGTGGGAACGTGTCAGCTACAGCTATGGCGCCGATAGCTCGGACCCTCGCTCGTCTACCTATCGCGGCCCAGCACCGTTGTTTGCGCCCGAGGCGCGAGCCTTGGTCGTCGCGCTTGACGCCGCCAAGCCGGATGTTGTCCTGAACTACCACTGGATGCTCAGCCTGTGCGCCTTGCCCTGTCTGACGACGCCCACCGCCAAGGACGATGCCGCCCACATCGATCGCTGCTGGCGCCTGGTACGCTGCTGGGGCGAGGCCGCCTTTCCCAATGGCGACGGCCTGGTGGAGGATCCGACGGACATCATCCCCGGGCTGCCATCGCCCGGCGACTGGCTGCGGGTCGACGGCACGGGCGGCGATCTGCCCGCCTATCTCTATGCGACGCGGCATGTGCCGGGGCTGACTTTTGAGGGCCACCTGGCCGAAGGAACGCTCCGCGCCATGCACGGCGAGGAGAACCGCGCGCTCCTGGAAGAGTATATCGAGCGCCACGCCCGAGGGCTGGCAGCGCTGCTGACGCAACGGATCCAGCGCGGTAGCCTTGGCATAGTCGATAGAGTGCGACCAACCCCATGCGATGGGCCCAGTGCCTAGGTCTACGGTGCACGTTGCTCGCTTGACATCCCTCGCTCGCGCGCCACAATGGCGTTCGATCTGACCACGGTAAGGAGTACGCATGTCCACCGTCTCGAGCACCCAGCCGCCGCACCTGCACTTCCTGGGGACCGGCGCCGCCGACTGGCCTTGGCATAGCCCGCCGAGTCCCCTGCCCACCGCGCCCGGCGACTGGAGGCGTAGCACCATGACGCTGATCGACGACCGCATCCTCGTGGATGCAGGCCCGAGCCTGCCCGACGCAATGGCTACCTTTGCGGTTGCAGCCGAGGGCATCACCGATCTGCTTCTCACCCACACCCATATCGACCACTATGATCCTACGAGCGTAGAGATGCTTCTGGCGCATCGTTCCACATCGACGCCATTGCGCATCTGGTCGCCCGATGCAGCGGCACCGTTTGCCCTAGCCCCAACCTGTCAGGTGGAACGCGTCCGGCCTGGCGAGCGCTTCTCATGCGGCGCGTATCACGTCACCGCGCTGGCTGCCAACCGCCATCGTGTGGGCGGCACGACACTTCACTACCTGTTTGAGGGGCGCGGCACGCGCTGGCTCTATGCCCTGGATGGTGGCTGGCTTCCGTGTGCGACATGGTACGCGCTGCACGACGCCACTGTCCATGGGGCTGGTCCTCTGGATGCGCTCGTCATCGATGCCACCATCGGCGACATCCCAGACGACTATCGCATCTTCCAGCACAACGCACTACCCATGATTCGGATGATGGTCGCAAGCCTGCGCCGCGAGGGGATGCTCGCGCCCACTGCGCCGGTCGTTCTAACGCACTTGGCGCGGACCCTCCATGGCTCGCAAGGCGAGATCGAAGCCCTAGTAACGGGCGACGATCCCATCCCCGGCGCCGTCGTCTCCTATGACGGCCTTGCGCTGAACCTATCACCGGCTTCCAGGAGCTCCTCATGACCCCGCACCCCAGCATCCTGCTACGGCATAGTCGTCAGCCAGACGACGCCCCCTCCCCTGCCTCCCCTCCCCCACGCTCATCGTGGTGGAGGGGACGGGGGTGGGGGTTACTCTATGACAGCCTTGCGCTCAGTCTGCCGCAGACTCGTAGGAGCAGATCATGACCCAACGCCCCAACATCCTGCTACTCCATAGCGATCAGCATCGGTACGATTGCGTCAACGTGGACGATAGTGACCCTCTTCCGCTGCGGACCCCGCATCTTGACCAGCTGGGTGCCGAGGGGACACGCTTCTCGCATGCCTTCTGCCCCATCCCCGTGTGCATTCCCACACGCAACAGCCTCATCTACGGCGTTTGGCCTACCAAGCATCTGGCCATTGCCAACTGGGGCACCGAGGCCCCTCGCCCCGCCCGAGAGGACCTGCCCGCGTGGCCGAGTCCCCTGTCCGAGTCGGGCTATCGGCTGAGCCTCGTCGGCAAGTGGGAAGTCCATCCGACAAGAGGCCCCCTGGACTATGGGTTTGCCCGGCACCTCCCGTTGGAGGCGTATCGCGATTGGCGCGAAGCCCAAGGACTCTCACGGCACCTCACCGAGAACGGCTACCTCGGTTGCACCGACCATGAGGCGCGCCCAGACCAGACCCAGCTCGCCTGGGGTGCCGACCATATCATTCGCCTCTTGCGCGAGGACTCCGGTGACCAGCCGTTCCTTATCGCCTGGTGCACCAACGAACCGCATTTGCCCTGCCAACTGCCCGAGCCCTATGCCTCACTCTACCCGCCCGAGAGCATCCCGCCGTGGCCCAGCTTTCCCGATCCCCTCGCGGGCAAGCCCTACATTCAGGCCCAGCAGCGCCGCACGTGGGGCCTCGAAGGCTGGACCTGGGAGGAGTGGGCGCCCGTCGTCAGCCGGTACCTGGGCGTCGTGCGGCTTCTAGACGACCAGATCGGGCGTATCCTTGCTGCCCTGGACGGCCTCGGTCTGGCCGAGAACACGGTGGTCATCTATACCACCGATCACGGGGACATGGGCGGCGGCCATGGCATGATCGACAAGCACTATATCATGTACGACGACGTCACCCACGTGCCCCTGATCGTGCGGTGGCCGAAACACGCGCAAGCGGGCGCCACGAGCGATGCCTTTGTGTCGCACAGCGTGGACCTGGCCGCGACCATCTGCGACATCGCCGGCGTCCCCACGCCAGAGACGTTCCAGGGCGAGAGTCTGCTGCCGCTGCTCGCTGGCGATACCAGCCATGCGCGGCAGGACATCCTCTCGACCTACTTTGGCAACCAGTTCGGGCTCTACAGCCAGCGCATGATCCGAGACGAACGCTGGAAATACGTGTACAATGCCACCGCCGAGGACGAGCTGTATGACTTGGCCCACGACCCCGGCGAGATCCACAACCTGGCACTGGCTCCGGAGAGTGCTGCCGAGCTGGCGCGTCTGCGACGTCGTCTGGTCGAGTGGATGGAAGAGATCCAGGATCCGCTGCTGAACCACTGGATTCGTGATCAACTGCTCGAGGGTCGAACACGCTAGGGACGCGAGACCACCGACTGTCCTCACCCATTGTGCGCAGGGGACAGCAAGCGTCCACATCGCAAACCATCGTTAGCCGATGATCATCCGTAGGAGGGAATCACCATGAAGATCGCCATGATCGGCGCCGGAAGCCTGACCTTTACCAACCGCCTGCTGGGAGACATCCTGGCGATACCCGAGTTTGCCGAGACCGAGTTCCGGTTCATGGACATCAGCCAAGAGAACCTGCGCATGGCGACCGATCTGTGCCGCAAGCGCATCAAGGAGAATGGCCTAGGGGCCACCATCGTCCCCACCACCGACCGCCGCGAGGCCATCGCTGGTGCCGACTATGTGATGGTGACGGTACGCGTTGGCGGGCTGGAGGCCTTTGCCCACGACATCGAGATCCCCCTCAAGTATGGCGTCGATCAGTGCGTGGGCGACACGTTGGGGCCCGGCGGCATATTCTACGCGCTACGTACCATCCCCGTGCTGCTGGACATCGCCGCCGACCTGCGCGAGCTGGCCCCCAATGCCCTCATGCTCAACTATGCCAACCCGATGGCCATGAACTCGTGGGCGGTCCGACGAGCGGGCGGCATCCACTACCTGGGCCTCTGCCACGGCGTCCAGGGCGGGCACAGCCAGATCAGCCACGCCCTTGGCCTACCTCCCGAGGAGGTGGACTATGTCTGCGCCGGCATCAACCACCAGACCTGGTACATCCAGGTGACCCACAAGGGCAAGGACATGCTGCCCTTCCTGCTGGAAGCCATGGAAAAGCATCCGCAGCTCTCCAAGCAGGAGCCGGTTCGCATCGACGTGCTCAAGCGTTGGGGCTATTTCTCGACCGAGTCCAA
>CAYOBT010000273.1:0-4293 GCA_964402205.1 uncultured Anaerolineales bacterium | reverse complement strand
CGTGCCCAGACCACCGGATCCCACCGGATGCCGAATGGGACAATGTCCGGTACTACTGCGATCGTATGCATCAGGTATTCGGCTAGCACAGCAGAAAGAGAGCTAACATGGAGAGCAAGAGCCGTTTCGCGCTGTTCGTGGGCAATCGCGGCATGTTCCCACCCGAGCCCATCGCCCAAGCTCGCCGCGAGATCCCCGAGCTACTGCGCTCGTGGGGCCATGAGGTCTTGGTCCTTCCCGAGGACGCCACCCGCTACGGCGCCGTAGAGACGACCGAAGAGGGCCAGATCTACGCCCGCTTCCTGGAGGAGCACCGAGGCGAGTACGATGGCGTCATCGTCTCGCTGCCCAACTTTGGCGACGAGAATGGCGCCTTGGCCGCCTTACAGGACGCCGGTGTGCCCATTCTAGTCCAAGCCTATCCCGACGAGCTCGACAAGATGAGCCCAGCCCTGCGCCGCGACGCCTTCTGCGGCAAGCTCTCGATCATGGACCTGTTCGTGCAGGCTGGCGTCAAGTTCAGCACCCTCAAGCCCCATGTAGTCAGCCCCCAAGATCCGCGCTTTGCCGAGGCCATCGATCACTTTGATCGCGTCTGCCGCGTCACCAAGGGCCTCTCGCGCATGGTGGTGGGCGCCATCGGTGCCCGCACCACGGCCTTCAAGACCGTGCGCGTCGACGAGGTCGCCCTGCAGCGAGCTGGCATCACCATGGAGACACTGGATCTCTCTGCTGTCTTTGCACGCGTCAAAGAGGTCTCCGAAGACATGCCTGCCTTTGCCGCCAAAAAGCAAGAGCTCGCCGGCGTAGCCTCCTGGGAAGCCGTCCCAGAAAGCGCCATGAACCAGCTCACGCGACTGGCCGTGGTCTTGGACGAGATCATCGACGAGTACCAACTCGACGCCCTAGCCATTCGCTGCTGGGACGAGATGGAACAGCAGCTAGGCGTGGCGCCTTGCGTCCTGCTGGGCGCGCTCAATGACGCTGGCATCCCCGCCGCTTGCGAGGTGGACGTCGCCGGCGCCATCGCCATGCACGCTCTTTCGCTGGCCTCCGGTCAAGCCGCCACGCTCCTCGACTGGAACAACAACTATGGCGACGATGACGACAAGTGCATTCTCTTCCACTGCGGACCGGTCCCGGCCAGCCTGATGCAGGGCCAAGGCCGCGTCACCGATCACGCCATCCTTGCTAACGCCGTCGGGGAGGGACGGAGCTACGGTCCCAGCCAGGGGCGCATCGCTCCCACCGACATGACCTACGCCGGCCTCCTGACGCAGAACGGATGCCTGCGGTTCTATGTGGGCGAGGGGCGCTTCACCGACGATCCCATCGCCGACGACTTTTTCGGGTGCGCCGGCGTCGCTGAGATCGCCGGTCTGCAGGACGTCCTCGTGCATCTTGGCAAGGCTGGCTTCCGCCACCACGTCAGCGCGACGCCGGGCCACGTCATGGACGCCGTCGCCGAGGCCCTGGGATACTATCTGGGCCACGAGGTTGACGTCTTTCGCTGCAAGTAGGCTCACTATCGGATAGTCACGGCGCGCTCTCCTACTCGCTGCCCCGCAGACAGTTGGCACGCACGCGGGAACGGCGACAGACAGCCCGCCGTGACCCCCTCACCGACAGACGGAACAGGAGCAATGTGACATCCTTTGACGTCGACGCCGCTGTACGCAACGCTTGGAAGGCCGGACTCGTCGTCCCGTCCTTCAACGTACCCTATCTTCCCATGGTAGAGCCCGTGATCCGCGCCACTGTGGCTGAGGACGCCTTTGCCCTCGTCGCCACCGCACGGCTAGAGTGGACCAAGTTCGCGGCCAAAGGCCCCGAGTACGTTGCCGAGGCCTACTTCCAGCACGAGAACCCCGCCCACGTGCGCCTGCATCTGGACCACGTCCCCGTCATCGATGAGGACGACCTGCGCGTGGACTATGTCCCCGTCATCGCGCGAGCCATCGAGCTTGGGTACCATTCCGTGATGGTAGACGGATCGCGACTGCCTCTGGACGAGAACATCGCGGCCACGCGCCAGGTCGCCGAGCTAGCGCACCAGTCGGGTGTGCCCTGCGAGGCCGAGTTGGGTGCCGTGCTCGGCCACGAGGCAGGCCCTCTGCCGCCCTACGAGGAGCTATTCGCATCGGGCAAGGGGTTCACCGATGTGGAGCAGGCCCGGCGCTTTGTGAGCGAGAGCGGGTGCGACTGGCTCTCGGTGGCGGCTGGCAACATCCACGGCGCCATCTCGGGGGCCCAAAAGGACCAGGCCAAGGTCGAAGCCCGCCTGGACCTTGCGCACCTATCCAAGCTCAACAAAGCGGCCAACGTCCCGCTCGTGCTCCACGGGGGATCGGGCATCCAGCGCTACTATGTGCGCGAGAGCTTTCTCCGGGGCATTGCCAAGATGAATATCGGCACCGACATCCGCCAGACCTACGAGCGTGCGCTTTCCGAGACGGAATCCACGCCCGCAGCCCAGAACGCCGTCTTTGAGCGCACCCGCTATCTTCTCCGAGAAGAGCTGGGATTGACGGCCACCTGCGCGCGCGTCACTGGTCAAGGCCGAGAGGAGGGCTAGCCGTGAGCCTGCTGGGGATCGATGTCGGCACGACGGGATGCAAGGCCGCAGCCTATGCTCCGGATGGCGAGCTCCTTGCGGAGGCCTATCGCGAG
This sequence comes from uncultured Anaerolineales bacterium, assembly GCA_964402205.1. GTDB lineage: Bacteria > Chloroflexota > Anaerolineae > UBA1429 > UBA1429 > DAIRUQ01. Next base: position 1,623 of record CAYOBT010000273.1, on the reverse strand, counting down.
TACGACGTGCAGCGTCCCCAGCCAGGCTGGGCAGAGCTCGACGCCCAAGATGTGTGGAGTCAAGTCTGCGATTGCATTCGGGCGGTCGCGACAAAGACAAAGGCCGATCCGATCGCCACGCTGGCCGTCTCCTCGCTGGGCGAGGCAGTCGTGCCCGTGGATGCCGATCGTAACATCCTCGGGCCGTCGCTCCTCAACTTTGACGCTCGCGGCGAAGCGTACGTGTCCGACATCGCTGAAGCCTTGCGCGACGAAGAGCTCTACCGCATCACCGGCAACGCCCTAGGCAACCACTTTAGCCTTACCAAGTTGGTGTGGCTCCAAGAGCACCAACCCGACCTCTGGTCGCGCGCACGCTACTTGCTCCCGTGGGAGAGCCTGGTGGCCTACCTCCTTGGCGCCGAAGCCGTCGTGGATTTGAGCTTGGCCAACAGGACCCTGCTGTTCGACCTAGATTCGCGAGATTGGAGCCAGCGCATCCTTTCCGTGGCCCACATCGACCAAGCGACGTTGCCGCGAACGGCGCCAGCTGGCACGCGCGTGGGCACGGTGTCGCCCCAGATGGCAGACGAGCTCGGCCTTGAGGCCAATGTCGCCATCGTCACCGGCGCTCACGACCAGTGCGCCAATGCCGTCGGGGCGGGCGTCCTCGACGAGGGCCGCGCCATGTACGGCATGGGGACGTACATCTGCATCGTGCCTCCCTTCAGGCAGCGCCAAGACCCCTCGGTGATGCTCCCGCGGGGTCTGAATACGGAGCATCACGCTGCTCCGGGGCTCTATGTTAGCTTTATCTACAACCACGGCGGCTCGCTCTTCAAGTGGTACCGGGACACCTTTGCGGAGGCAGAACGCGACCGCGCCAAGGCCGAAGGACGCGACATCTATGCCGAGCTCATCGCCGAGATGCCAGACTCGCCGAGCACCGTGGTAGCCTTGCCGCACTTTGCCCCCACCGGCCCGCCCGATTTCATCGCGGACGCCACCGGCGCCATCGCCGGGCTTCGGCTTGAGACAACCCGCGGCGACATCCTCAAGGGCATCCTAGAAGGCGCTACCTATTACCTGCAACAGTGCGTCGATGAGCTGCCCGCCGCGGGGATGAAGATCGAACGATACCGCGCCGTCGGCGGGGGCAGCAAGAGCGACGCCTGGATCCAGCTCTCGGCCGACATCATGGGCGTCCCGTTTGAGCGTCCACGAACCACCGAGGCGGGCACCCTGGGCGCCGCCATCCTCGCGGGTGTTGGCAGTGGCACGTACGCGTCCGTGCGCCAGGGGGTCGCGGCCATGGTGACCGTCGAGCGCACCTACGAACCCGACACCAAGGCCCACGCCGCGTACGCCGAACGATACGCTCTCTACGGCGAGCTCTGGCCACTCCTGGGTGACTATTTGCGGCGCCTGCACAAAGCAGCCATCTGAGATCTGGAGGCACGATGCGTCTGGAAGGCAAGCGAGCACTCGTCACTGGCGGCGGCACTGGCATAGGACGCGGCGTTGCCATGGCTCTGGCACGGGAAGGGGCCTCTGTCGTCGTCAGCTATCATCATAGCCAAGAATGCGCTCTCGAGGCCGCCGAGGAGATCCGCGCCCTAGGACGCCAATCGGCAGCCATTCAGG
>CAYOBT010000272.1:0-4299 GCA_964402205.1 uncultured Anaerolineales bacterium | reverse complement strand
AGGCCGTCGAGGCGGAGGATCCGTATGAGCGACTTTAGGGACATCCTCACCGCCTACGAGCAGGCGGGCGGCGATCCCGAGGTCCTCCGAACGCCGGGCGTCGCCCGCCTCATCGTGGATGGCAACCGAGTCCTCGCCAGCCACGACCTGCCGGGCCTGCACATGACGTCGGAGGAACTCCCCGACGGCGTCCGCATCCGCGCGGAGGTCGCCTCGGGCGTCAAGCTGCCGCTGCCCGTGCACCTCTGCTTTGGCGTCCTGCCCGAAGAGGGCATCCAGCGCATCTATGTCCACTTTGAGATCGGCGCCTGGGCTCAGGCCAGGTTCATGGCTCACTGCACCTTTCCCAACGCGCGCGAGGTCGAGCACATCATGGAAGGCACCATCCACGTCGGCGAGGGCGCCCGCATGGAGTACCGCGAGACCCACTTTCACGGGCCTGACGGCGGCGTGGATGTGCTCCCCACTGCCCGCGTCACCGTGGACGAGGGCGGCTACTATAGCAGCACCTTTGCCCTGCACAACGGACGTGCCGGCCACGTCGCCTTTGATTATGAGGTGGACGTCGCCGCGGATGGCGTGGCTGAGCTCTATGCGCGGCTGATGGGCTCGGGCGATGACGACATCTTTGTCCGCGAGGTGGTGCGCCTTAACGGCGCGCGCGCGCGCGGCCTGGCCAAGTCGCGCATCGCCGTGCGCGAGCGCGCCACCAGCGACGTGCACGCCACCACCGAGGGACACGCGCCCCAGGCTCGCGGACACGTGGACTGCGTTGAGATTGTCCGCGACCAGGCCGTCGCCAACGCCGTGCCCGTGGTCCGCGTCACCCATCCCCAAGCCCAGGTCACCCACGAGGCCGCCATCGGCACCGTGGACAAAAAGCAGCTCGAGACGCTGCTCGCCCGCGGCCTCGAGGAAGACGCCGCCGTGGACGTCATTGTCCGCGGCATGCTCGCAGACTGACGCCAAGGCCCGCCGCCTCACAAGACGCGGGACTTGGCGTGCATCCGTTTGGTCATCGTTCAAGACGAGCGCGCATCGCCGCGCCAGGAGGCTCCATGGGACTGACGATAGGCATCAGCGGCGTTGGCACGTTCGGCAGCCGATTCGCGGAGCTCTTTCAAGCGCACCCGCTTGTCGACCGCGTGTACCTGGCCGACCTCAATCCCAACACGCTGGCGAGCGTGGCAAATCGGCTGGGCATCAAGGACACCTTTGCCTCTCACGAGGATCTCTGCCAGAGCGATTGCGATGCCATCGCCATCTTCACGTTGCGCTGGCTGCACGGTCCCCAGGCTATCCAGGCTCTGCAGGCCGGCAAGCACGTCTACTCGGCTGTACCCATTGGCGTCACCCTCGACGAGATCCGAACGATCGTGGAGCTGGTCGAGCAGAAGCAACTCATGTACATGCTGGGCGAGACCAGCTACTACTACCCTTCGACGATCTATTGCCGGCAGCGGTACCAGGCTGGCGATTTCGGCCACTTTGTCTATGGCGAGGCGGGTTACTACCACGACATGTCCCATGGCTTCTATGAGGTGTTCCAACGCGGCGGCGGCGATCAATGGAAGAGCCACGCCGGGTTCCCGCCGATGCTCTATCCGACGCACTCGGTAAGCATGATCACCTCTGTAACCGGGGCGCACATGACGCAGGTGTCGTGTCTTGGCTATGTGGATCGCCACGAGGATGGCGTGTTCCAAGCCGACGTCAACCTGTGGGGCAACGTCTTTAGCAACGAGACTGCCCTCTTTCGCACGTCGGACGGGGGAATCGCGCGCATCAACGAGTTCCGTCGGGTTGGCGTGGGCGCCGTGCGGATGAGCATGTACGGTACCGAGGCCTGCTATGAGGAGCAGGATGGCGCCCGCGTCTGGGTCACCCGCATCGGCGAGCGGCAGGATCTGCACGATCTGCTCGCGTGCGAGACGGCCGTCATCTCAAAAGAGGACAGGCATCTACACGCCACGCTCCAGCGAGACTATCACTCTGGCATGGCCCCGATCCATCCGGCCAAGAGGCTGCCGGCCGAGCTGAGGTACTTGCCGAACGGCCATGAAGGCTCACACCACTTTCTCGTGGACGATTTCTGCAGAGCGTGTACGACGCACAAGCTGCCCCCGAACCACGTCTGGGCTGCCGCCCGGTATTGTGTGCCCGGCATCGTCGCTCACGAGTCGGCCAAGCGCGAGGGAGCGCTCCTGGACATCCCGGACCTTGGCGATGCGCCCGCTGGGTGGGACCGACTGACCTTGTAGGCAGATGACCCCACCGCGAGACGACCACCGCCTGCGGTCTCCAAGACGACGTTGGGGCTTGATCTTGCGGCACGTGCCGCAAGGCTAGTAGCAGAGCCCGTGTTCACGCGGGTAATCCGCCCTCCCTGCGGGCGGCAGACCACGGTATGCGGCGCATCGCCGCGCAAGGAGGCATCACGATGCAAGGTTTCAACGGACTGGGCATGAACCTGGGCAACCTCTCACGGCTCTCCAGCGCCGTCACGCGATCCATCAGCGCCGAGAACCCCACCGGCGCCAAGGGCAAGGGCGGCATGGCCACCGAGGGCACCGGCGCGGACTGCGCCCGCGACCTCGGCCAGGGCTGGAAGGTCTCCCCCAGCATGGTCGTCCCCCCGCACGAGACGCTGACCCTGGCGGACATTGAGGGCCAAGGCGCCGTGCAGCAGATCTGGATCACCGTCACCGGCCACTGGCGCTATTCCATCCTGCGCATGTACTGGGACGACGAAGAGACGCCGTCCGTCGAGGTACCCATCGGCGACTTTTTCTGCATGGGGTGGGGCCGCTATGCCCAGATCAACTCGATCCCCGTGGCCGTCAACCCCGGCAGCGCCCTGAACTGCTACTGGGAGATGCCCTTCCGACGCGGGGCCCGCATCACCCTGGAGAACCTGGACGACGGCCCGCAGACGGTCTATTGGCAGATCAACTATACCCTCACCAAAGTCCCCGACGACGCCGCCTACCTGCACGCCCAGTTCCGCCGCTCCAACCCCCTCCCCTACAAGCAGGACCACGTCCTGCTGGACGGCGTGCGGGGCCAGGGCCACTATGTCGGCACCTATATCGCGTGGGGCGTCAACAACTGCGGCTGGTGGGGCGAGGGCGAGATCAAGTTCTACATGGATGGCGACGGCGAGTTCCCCACCATCTGCGGCACCGGCACCGAGGACTATTTCGGGGGCTCGTACGATTTCGAGTACCCGCGCGGCGAGGGCTATTGCGAGTTCAGCGCTCCCTTTGTCGGGCTGCCACAGGTCATCCGCCCCGACGGGCTCTATGACTCGCAGCAACGCTTTGGCATGTACCGCTGGCACATCATGGACCCGGTGCGCTTCCAGCGGGACCTGCGTGTCACCATCCAGGCGCTGGGATGGCGCTCAGGGCGCCGCTACCTGCCCCTGCAGGACGACATCGCCTCGACAGCCTTCTGGTATCAGCAAGAGCCCCATGCTTCCTTCCCCACCCTGCCCGATCGCGACGCCCTCGAGGTGATCTGACCCCAGGGCTGCCACCTCAAACCGGCACCGACCGCTCCATGGTCGGTGCCGGTGCTGCTATGCACGTGAGGGATGCCGCCGGCACCTGCTTGGCACTAGCCGACTGCTCGCTACGGTCCGAAGCGCAAACCCCCATGCGTAAAGACAGGGTGACACTTGGCTATCATAATCAGATTGCGTTTTACGCATCCTTGACTATACTATGGTCAACTATTGCACAGGGCCCTGCAACAAGGAAACCCTCAACAGCCGGCGCCGTCGGCAGGGAGTTCGTCACGCGCCATGCGACGTCGCTATGTGCTGCTTGCCATCCTCTTTGCCGCTTTCGCCTGGTTCGCCGATGCCGCCGTCGACGTCTGGGTCCAGCAGGAAGGCACGTTCCTGGACCTCGCACTCTTGGGCATTCCCCCCGATGAGTTCTGGGATCGTCTAGCCTCGGTCGCGGTCATCGTCGCCCTTGGCCTGATTGCCTCTGTCATGGACGCACGCCGCGCCAAGGCCCAGCGCAAAGCCGAACGCCTCAACCGCGTCCTTCGTGCTATCTCCCAAGTCAACCAGCTCATCGTCCGGCAGCGTGACCCAGCCGAGCTGATGCGGCAAGTCTGCGATGCCTTGGTCGAGGAGCGCGGCTACCACAAGGTCTGGATCGCCCTCTCGCGCCACGGCAAGCTCGAGCTGATCGGTGCTACCGGCATCGAGGCGCAGGCATCTTGGCTGGGCCAAGCCCTCGATAGCGAGTGGCTAGTCTGCGTGCGGGCTGCCACCGAGACCGACCA
>CAYOBT010000271.1:0-4319 GCA_964402205.1 uncultured Anaerolineales bacterium | reverse complement strand
CCGGGTGGTCGAGGCCTCGTTCCGATTGCCCCATGCTGACGAGATCAAGGTACCTGAGGTCGAGTGGGAGCCTCTGGTCGAGCTGGGACGCGAGGCAGTGCTGACCACGGTGGGCGTGGGTATCCTGGTGGGGCGTGGCGTGGCGTCAGCAGTCAAGGCTGCCTACCAAGCGGGCTTGTCGGAGGCCTCCCGTCCCGATTCGTGGCTGGCTTCGCTGGTGGGCACGGCCTCGGAGCGAGGTGCCAAAGCAGAGACGGGCGGAGCTGTCCCTGTCCTTCCCATCGCTGACTATGACGCGTTGAGCGCCGACGAGGTGATATCTCGTCTAGCGGGCCTTGATCGGGCTCAGCTCGAGGTAGTGGGCCGCTACGAGGTGGCTCACGCGAACCGGTCCGAGGTGTTGAAGGCTATCGCGGCTCGTCTCGCCTAGGCCGATGCCCATGCGTAGCATTCTTTTCACGGGCAAGGGCGGCGTAGGCAAGACGACGCTGGCGGCCGCCACAGCTCTGCGTACGTCCGAGCTCGGTCACCGAACGCTGGTGGTCAGCACCGATCCGGCGCACAGTCTGGCCGACTCGCTGGATCAACCATTGGGTTCCGAGCCGCGTGCCGTTGATGGCGATGCGCTGTGGGCTGCAGAGATCGATACGGGCGAAGAGCTGGAGCGCCATTGGGGCAAGGCCCGCCGTCGCATCGCCGAGCTGCTGCGCGCCGAGGGCATCTCGGCTGCCGCGGCCGGCGAGTTGGCAGTGCTGCCCGGCTTGGACGAGATCCTGGCTCTGATGCGCATCAAGGCCTGGCTGGACGAGGGCGCCTATGATCTCCTAGTTATCGATAGCGCGCCTACCGGCGCCGCGACTCGGCTGCTCAGCGCGCCGGATCTAGTCCGCTGGTACCGTCGCCATCTCTCCAGTCTCTCGCGTACAGTTCTGCGAGCCGTCTTGCCCTCGCTGAGCGTGCTCTTGGAGGCTCCCGCTGACGAGATGCTCGCTCGGGAGCAGGTGCAGAGCATCTTTGAGGGGATTCGTGCGCTCCAGGAGGCCTTGGCGGATCCCGAACGCACGTCCGTGCGTCTCGTGCTTCTTCCCGAGCGCATGGCGCTGCTAGAGACGGAACGGGCCTACACGTATCTGAGCCTCTATGGCATGGCGGTTGATGCGCTGTTTCTCAATCGCCTGCTGCCCGATCAGGTCCAGGACCCCTTCTTTGACAACTGGCGAGAGGACCAGTTTCGCTACCGACGGCAGGTGTTGGAGCAGTTTCGGCCGCTGCCCGTCTTTGAGGTGCCACTGATGCCGCGCGAGGTCGTGGGTCTCGACGCTCTGAGAGAGCTCGCCGAGGCTACCTACGCTGACAAGGACCCCTTTGGACGCCTTGGGTACGAGCAACCTCTGGAGATCCACGCGGAGGATGGCCGTTACGTGCTGTCCTTGCGCGTTCCTGGCGTTACCGCCAGCGGTGTGCAGATTGACCGCGCCGGCGATGCGCTCCAGGTGCGCCTGGGTCGCTTTCGTCGCACACTACCCTTGCCGCAGTATCTCGTGGGGCTCTCGCCTTCGTGGGCCCAACTGGAGGGCCAGCGCCTCGTGATTGTGTTCGAGCCATCCTGAGAGCGTGCGGCGTTGCCACGTCCCTCGGTGCCAGAGTGGACAAGGGAGCTTGCATCTTGACGCTCACTGCGAGGTGAGTATGATGCGGAGACTCTTTGGTGAACTGGGCACCCCGGGGGCGCGTTGGCATGCTGACGCTCGGCATCGACTTTGGCACCACCAATTGCAGCGCGGCTGTGTACCATGGCGGCGGCGTGCAGCTCATCCCGCTGGAGGATGGCGACACCATCCTGCCCTCGACGATTTGCATCACGCGAGAGGGCGAGGTCCTGGTTGGTCGCCAGGCCATCGTGCGCTTTTTGGAGCTCACTCGCCACACCCAGATCCGCTACCGGTTCACCGACCTCCGCAAGCTGACGTCCGTCTTTTCGGAGGATCTTGAAGAGCCTGTCGTGCGCTCTGATGATGGGCTCGTCGTCGTCTCCACGCCCGGTGAAGAGGAAGACCTAGACCGGCCCGCGCGGCTGTTCCAGTCGCTCAAGACGGGCCTCCGTGATCCCAACTTTCAGGGGACGACGGTCTATGACACTTATTATGCCATGGAAGAGCTTATCGCCATGGTGCTGCGCCACATCCGCCAAAGCGCCGAGGCCTACCTGGGCGAGACCGTTCGGGCGGCGGTGATTGGGCGGCCTGTGTCCTACGTGGGGTCGGAAGAGACGGGCGTCGATCCCGAAACGGTGGACGAGACGGCCCACGAGCGTATGCTGGCGGCGGCCCGCATCGCTGGCTTTGACGAGGCTGCCCTGCTATTGGAGCCCGCAGCGGCCGCTCGCCACCTTCACCTTGGCCCCGAGGCCTGGCGCCACGCCCTGGTGTTCGATTTCGGCGGCGGCACCCTCGACCTGGCCGTCGCACGATCCCTCTCAGCCAGCGAGCAAGAGATCGTCGCCGCCCACGGCGTGCCCTTGGGTGGCGACGACTTTGATAGCACCATCATGCAGCGCTTCCTCCTTGGATTCTTTGGCGCAGGGACAACCTTTGGGCCCAAGCATCTGCCCTTCCCGCCCAGTATGCTGGAGCCGCTGCTCCATTGGCAGACTATTCCGCAGCTAGCGACCCCTGCAAACGCCGCCAGGATCGCTGCTCTGGTCCGTGAGAGCGATGCCCCACCGGCGATGCGCAATCTGCAGGCGCTGATCCGCAAGGGACTGGGCTTTCGCCTCTTCCAGGCGATCGAGCGCGCCAAGATCGAGCTGTCTGATCAGGATCAGACGGTTGTGCGGTTGAGTGATCCCGATCTCGAGATCCAACGGCGCCTGCGTCGCTCTGACTTTTCCCGGTCGTTGGTGGATCATCTGTCAACCATCGAGCGCGCATTGCGCCATGTGCTCCACGAGGCGCGGCTCGAACCGAGCCAGATCGATTGTGTGATGATGACTGGCGGCTCTTCGTTGGTGCCAGTCGTCCAGGCTACCGTGCGGCGGGTATTCGTCAAGTCGCGGGTGCTGATAGCTGATCCCTTTACCAGTATCGCGGCGGGGTTGGGCATTGCCGCTGCCGAGGATGACCTCTGCCGACCTGTGACGGATGCCTTTTCGCGAGCAACCCAGGAGAGAATTCGGGCGGAGGCCGTGACCATCGGCGAGACGGTGGCGTTCCGGCGAGGGTCGCAGACGGTGGAGGGCGTGGTGGTGCGGCGTGCCGGCGGGCGCTTGCACGATGCTGTTTTGGTGATCGAGTTCTGGGATGCCGATAGCGAGGCGTTCGTAAGCACGATGCGCCATGAGACCAAGGTGACGCGGGTCCAAGTGCCGCACTGAGGGTGGTGCGACGGAGGAGGGAAAGCGGTGCGACGCTGGGATAGCGTGTCCGAGGACGGTGGTGCGGTCCATGCCATGGGCAACGGCTTGATGCTTGCCTATGGTCGCGGACCCAACCTGGCCTATCTCTACGGGCCGCCCTACAGCTCGCCGAGTATGGCGCGTATCACGCTAGAGGCGTCGGATGGCGTGCGTGACGACGCTCAGCGGATCGCTGGTACGGCCGTTTGGCGCCATACCTTTACTCGGGGCGACACCCGAGATCCTCTCGCCCTCATGACCGAGTTCGTCCACGACGATTTGCCGGTCTATGTGCGGAGATTCGAAGCCTGCTCTCAACCCCTGCGCTGGTGCATCGCGCTGCATGAGGATGCCGAGCTGGTGCCAGCTAGCCACGAGGAGGGGGCATGGCTAGCGATGCTCCGCCCCGGCGCGCCCATCTTTCACTACCCTGCCACGCACTGGTCCTTCTGCTTGTTGACGACGGACGGGGCTTGCCGCCTCGAGGCCAACGACGATGGCACGCTGGCCCTGATGTGTGGGCGCGGCGACGGATCCTTGCGCATGTTGGGAGCAACAAGCTACGTGGCCCTCGCCCAGTTGGGCGAGATGGTGGCCGAGAGCTCCTCCCAGCGGATGCAGGCTTCTACCCAGGAGGCCTGGCAGCGTTTTTCCGTTGACCGGCGGCGCCGTACAGACGTTGGCCCCGGGGTGGATCCCGGCGTAGCCTCGCTGCTGGACGGCGTGGCCGTGTTGCTCAAGGCGCAGCAGTCCCGCGACGGTGGCGTCATGGCCGGGCATTATTACCCTCTTGCCTATGTGCGCGATCAGTACGGCGCCTCACGAGGCATGCTTGCTCTGGGGATGCATGAGGAGGCCCGCGCCGGGCTACAGTTCCGTGCCGACAAGCTGGCAAGATTCGGCACGCTCCAGACTGCCGAGTCCA
>CAYOBT010000270.1:0-4320 GCA_964402205.1 uncultured Anaerolineales bacterium | reverse complement strand
TCGGTGGGTGTAGGGGTGGCCTCCTGCGCGCTGACAAAGCCGTTGGAGGACGGCCCCAACAGCAGGGCTAGCAGGAGCACTCCGAGCATCAACGCGCTCAGCTTCTTGGTGAACATCACGGCCTCCTTTGGTCGGTGTGCGGCACCTCATGCTTTGGACGCGCGTTGCTGTCGAAAAGGTTCCCGCTCTCGGGCGAGTGCGATGCGCGCGTGGGATGCGCCTCGCCTTTGGCCCGGCGGAGCACCTCCTTGACCCATTATAGGCGCGGTGCATACGTGCCGCAATGGCGGGAACACCCAGACCTATACCAGGCGGAACAAGAAGAGGGTGGCAAGCGTGATGAGCGCACCAGATGCGCCGCCCGCCAGCGTCTGTAGAGGTGTGTGCGCGCCCACCTTGACGCGAGCCCAGGCCACGACGGGCACAAGGAGAAGGGCAGGCGCCGCTACTACCCCCGCCAAGGCCGTGGCAAAGGTAGCCGTGGCAGAGATGGCCGACACATGCTGGCTGATCTTCCACGTTGTTGTGACGCCCAGATTGAACCCCACCAGAAGAGCGGCGCCCACGAATGCGGCTAGCAGCACTCGCGGGCCGTCAAAGACGAGCAAAAGGACGATGGGTAGGCCCACGGCAAGCAGGCTCGTGAAGATGATGGAAGGCTGCAGTCGCTCTTGGCGGCTGGAAATGTGCCAGTCGGTGATGCCGCCTCGCTTGAACTTGCGCCACATGAAGCCCAAGGGCAAGAGCAGGCTGATCACTGCCATCCCCAAAGACCACAAGAGGGCCTCGAACCTTGCAGCAGGCTCTGCGAGGGCGATCAGCAGAAAAGCTGGAATCAGGACGTACTGAGGCGCCAGGAAGCGCGATACGATCTGGGCTGAGCGTTCCTCCCAGGGGATCTCGCTCGCAAGCATACCTTGAAGGATGATGATGCCCCCCGCTGTGGCGCGCGGGCCCAGGGATTCGCCCGCGAGAAGTACACCAAAGACGGCTGCAAAGACGGGCTCTGCGGTGAGGATCAAGGCGGCGTGCGTGGGCGTCGTGTGGCGCTGGGCGGCTGTCTGAATGCCGATGGCGCCCGCCGTCGCTAGAATGCCGGTAAAGACGGCGGCCATCCACGTGCTAGGCGCCGGAATGGGCCAGGCGGTTGGATGGGCCAGGCCAAACAGGGCACTCAGGATGGCAACAACGATGATCTGGACCATGGCCAGCGAGATCGGAGGAGATGCTAGCGTGAACGCGCTGACACCTACGACGTGGAGGGCAAAGCAGACGGCGCAGCCTAGCACAATCAGGTCCCCCACATTGATCGCCATGCTGTTCTCCAGCGTGAGGAGCCCCAGGCCAAACGCAGCCAAGGCGACGCCGATGATGGCAGCGCGGCTTGGCGCCGTGCGGACCAGGATGGCCGCGAGAATGGGTACCATGGCCACTGAGAGCCCGGTGATAAAGCCCGCCTTCGAAGCCGAGGTCCACTGCAGGCCTACTGTCTGGAAAGCATAGCCTCCAAAGAGCAGCAGACCCAGCAAGCCACCAGATCTGACCGTGTGCCACGTGACCCGTGCGCGCGTGGCAACGCAGAGGACCGCCAGAGCCAAGCCCCCAATGCCAAAACGGATCGCCAGGAATGGAAACACGGGGTAGGCTTCGATGGCTTGCTTGACCATCACAAAGGTGCTGCCCCAGATCAAAGCAACGACCAGAAGGGCTGCATCCGCCAGCGACTGCGTGCGGCCAGACGGCCTATCGGTGGCTTGGTGGCTCACTGTAGCTGCTTCCTGACGGTCTGGTAGAGATAGTCGGCACGGAGCTGGTCCAACGTGTGACAAGGTGCCCTGAGGGCATCGGCGATCTCTTGCGCGAGGCCGCGGTCCAAGGCAGGATGCTCGGTATTCAGGACCATCGCGCGCACGCCGTCTCGCGCGAACAGATCGGCCAGCATGAGCGTCTCGGCCCTGGGCTCCATGCCCGTGAGGGAGACGTTGCCTGCGCCGTCGGTCATGAGCACCAGCAAGGGGATGGCTTCCCGATCCTGGCGCAACTGCCGCCGTATGACCTGATAGGCCGTCAGCAGTCCTGCGGAGAGCGGTGTCTTGCCCCCGACGGGGATGTCGGCCAGCGCTCTACGTGCCATGCTGATATTCGACGTGGGCGGGAGAATGATGTTGGCCGACGCGTTCTGGAAGGTGATCAGGCAGACGCGATCGCGTTTCTGGTAGGCATCCACTAGTAGCGAGAGGATCGCTCCCTTGGTGGCCTCCATGCGTTCGGCCGCCGCCATGGACCAGCTTGCATCGACGGCAAAGACCACCAGGTTGGCCACCTGGCGTACCCGGACCTTCCGGTGGAGGTCACGATCGAGGATGGTGATGGCCTTGCCTTCCTGCCGACGTGCGCGTTGATGCGGCGCGGCCTCGCGCAGGGTGGCATCGAGGGCGATATCGTCATACTCACCCGGGGCACGTCGGGCACGGATGTAGCGGCCACGCTTGCGTCGGCTGATCGTCTGGGTCCGCTTGCCGGGCTTGTCGCGGGATCGGCGGTCCGTGGTCGTGCGCCAGCGCCTAGCCTTGAAGGTGGGGCCAATGTTGACGCGCCGGAAGGCGCTCTCGCCAGGTGGTGTGTCGCCGGAGCCGTCTTGGGGATGCGCCCCTCCCGCTGTGGGTTCTTGGCTCTCTTCAGGCGATCCCTGACTCAGCTCGTTTTTTTTTCGGGTGCACCATGTGGCGCGCCCTCAGCGCTCATCTCGGCTTCTTCTTGGCCGCGCAGATTCTCGATGCGCTCGTGGATCTCTTGGAGCTTTTCCGATGCACCGTCGAACGGCAGTCTGCGCAGCCGGTGCGGTAGGGCGAGCTCGGCTGCGAGCAGAATGTCGGCCTCGCGAATAGCCGTGCGCCCATCGAAGGCAGCCTGGGCTAGAGCTGCCTTGAGGATCACAATATCAGCTCGGTGGCCATCGACCTCCATGGCAGCCGTCAGCTCCGCGATGGTGTAGAGATCGGCCTGCGCGTAGTCCACATCAGGCAGGCGATCGCGCGCTGCGGCGATGCTTTCGGAAAGGGCCTGATCCATCGGCCACCAGTCATCGCAGAAGGCCTCGGGGTCGCGCTCGTACGCTACGCGGCGCTGGATGATCTCCATCCGTGCCTCGGCGGAGGCGATGCCTTGGATATCCACGCACAGGGCAAAGCGATCCAGGAGTTGCGGACGGAGCTCGCCCTCTTCTGGGTTCATCGTGCCGACGAGAATGAACTGGGCCGGGTGCGAGAACGAGATGCCCTCGCGCTCGACGATGTTCACGCCCATGGCGGCGGCGTCCAAGAGGAGATCCACCACGTGATCGTCGAGAAGGTTCACCTCATCGACATAGAGCAGACCACGGTTGGCGGCTGCCAGGATGCCTGGCTCAAAGCGGCGTTCGCCTTGCTTGATAGCTCGCTCAAGGTCCAGCGTGCCCACAACGCGGTCTTCGGTGGCGCTCACGGGTAGATCCACAAAGCTGGTCTGCACCATCGCCGTCGGTAGGGCTTGGCCTTGGGCGACGCGCTCGCGGCAGAGGTCACACAGGGCCTTGGGCCGATCGGGATCGCAGTGGAAGGGGCAGTCCGCGACGACCTTGATTCTTGGCAGCAAGGCAGCAAGGCCTCGCGCGGCGGTGGACTTGGCCGTGCCGCGTTCGCCCCGGATGAGGACGCCACCGATCTGCGGGCTGACTGCGTTCAGCAGCAGCGCCCGTTTCATGCGTTCCTGGCCTACGATGGCGGAAAAGGGAAAGACAGAGACCATGCTCACCAAGCTTTCTAGCGAATGCCTTATCGAGTATAGAACTGGGCCAAGGGACGGTCAATTGGCGCTTCACGACGGATCGAGGCCGTTCCCTATTGCATCTGAGCGCATACCCTGCTATGATGATCGCGTCAGACAAGTGAATAGAATCTCCGAACCACATGGCCTAAGGCACTGCTATGGCGTGTGGTCGTGGCCCCTCACAAGGGTGGCCGAACGGTGGCCGTGGAAACGCGTCCGCCCCCCGCATTTGGAAAGGAGAACCCGTTGCGACGGTTCGAGCCGGCGCCTGTTCTGCTATGCGGGATAGACGCCGGCTCTTTTTGTCTGACGGGCCGGCACGATGGGAAAAGCAAGGAGGTACGTGGGATGAGACGTCGGATGTTCGCTGGGTTGCTGATTGTGCTGGCGTTGGCCTTGGCGCTGACTTCCTGCTCCAGCGGGGAGAAGGTGGACTGGGAGCTCAAGGTCTCGGGTGCCGTTTCGGATCCGCTCGCAGTCAGCTACGACGATCTGGCTGGGCGAACGCAGACA
>CAYOBT010000269.1:0-4328 GCA_964402205.1 uncultured Anaerolineales bacterium | reverse complement strand
TCAGCACCTCGCGTAACGACGTCACCCAGGCGTCGGGCGCGACCTCTTCCAAGCGCGAGCCGTCGCCGTCGTGCGAGATGCCCACCGCGGTCATCCCCGCCCCTTGCGCCGCCTGGACGTCCTCGGGCGAGTCGCCCACAAAGACGGCTTCCGAGGCGGGTACGTCCAACGCCACCAAGGCCAGCCCCATGATGGCGGGGTCGGGCTTTTTCAGGCCCACGGCCCCCGAGATCACCACCACGTCCAAGAGCGGCCGCAGCCCGTGCTCCTCGATCAGGTTCTCGACGTGCGGCGGATGGTCAAAGTTCGTGACGAGGCCCGTGGCATAGCCGCGCTCTCGCAGCGTGGTCAGCACCTGGCGGCAATCGGGCGCCAACTCGACCTCGCGTTGCCACAGGGCGAGGCCGTCGGTGGCCATGGCGCGAGCATCATCGGGACCGAACGTCGCCCCCACCTGCCCCGCCAACGCCAGCAAGCGGCCCTCATGCACCGTGAGGCCTTCAACGTCCGGCTCGGGGCCAGCCCCCGAGAACACGCCCTCGAGCAGGTCGGGCCAGGTCGTCCTGTCGATCCGTCCGCCCGCGTGGAGCATCCGCTCGTAGATCAACCCGCCCCACGCGCGCCAAGCCTTTTCCATATTGCCAAACGCCAGCAAGGTCCCATACAGATCGAACAGCACCGCTCTGACCGATCCCGTCATGCTGAGCTTCCTTTCTCTATGACTAGGCCGGATCGCTCTCCATGGCGCGCTCTGAGGCCGGCTGCAGGCCCGTGCGATGCAGCAGGAATGCGGCAAGCTCCTCATGGAAAGCCGAGGGCGGCAGCCCGCGCACCAGATGCACCCACGCCACGCCCCGAGGACCGAGCCGCGTGACGCGGACCAGCGACGGATCGCTGCGCGGCAGGTCAGCGACCTGGTCCAGCCGCCGAGGGGCCTCGGCCCAGCAGGCCCACGCGCCCTCGTCCGGCAGCATGGTCAGCCTGTGCCGACCCGCCCCGCGCGAGAGCCATCCCACGGCCAAGCCCGTGTCGGTGCCTATGCAAAAGGTGGGTCGATAGCCGTACCAGATGCGGGGGTAGCCGCCGCTTCGCGCGGGCGCGGGCGCCAACGTCTCGCGGGTGAGCACGCCGGTCAGCCGCTCCACGCCGCGATGTCCCCCGGCCGCGTACCCGGCCGCCAGCAAGAGCGCGACAGCGTGGCCATTGAGCAGCTCGGCGTCAGGATCCTCGTCGCAGGCCGCCACCAAACGCAACGTCGCCGACCATAGGCGCCGGTCGGCGAGCATCAAGTACCTTTGTGGCTGGCACGAAAGCTCGTCCAGCAGCGGGGCCAATGGGCTCATGACACCTCTCGTTCAAGATGCACCGTATCGTCACCGAGGCAATTGTAGGGATGACAGGCGCGGGTTGGCAAGTCAACGAGGGGCGGGTACCGACCAAAGGGAGCGCGGGATTGCCATTGGCTACGGGCGAGCGGGCGAACACCCACACGCACCGTCTGTCCGTAGGGGCGAATCCGTGCGCATTCCGATGCGCCGGTGTTCGCCCTCCCCGTGCCCCTCCCAGGATCCCTCTAAAGACACGCCGCCGCCATCCAGTGCGGCAGCACGTTCACCACCACCGCGCCCAGCACCACCGTCACCGAGATGGCCGCGGCCGCAAACTCGGCATCCAACCCTTCGTTGCCCGCATAGATCAACGGCGTCGTGCCCACGGGCAGGCTGGCCGCCATGGTGGCCAGGAGCAGGTTCAGCGGCTCCAAGCGCATCAGCCAGCCCAACCCAAAGGCAACCAAGCCCCCCAACGCCATGCGGATGGCCGCCACCTGCGCCACGCGCCCGGGCCGCGCCGCCTCGATGGACAAAAAGCTCCCCACAGCCATCATGGCGATGGGCGTATTCGCCTGGGCCAACTGCTCCAGCAAGCTGCCGATAGGCCCCGTTAACGGGATATCCAGCAGCGACGCCGCGATGCCCACCGCAGCCGAGTAGATGAACGGCGAGCGGAACACGTTGCCCAGGCTCTTGATGCCCAGCGCCTCGTCGCTGCCCCCGTAGCGCTTGGCCAGCCACAACGCCACCGTCGCGATAAACAGCACGTTGCCCACGTCATACAGCGCCAGCCGCGCCATCCCCTCCACCCCGAAAAAGAGCTGGGCAAAGGGATAGCCGAACACCACCAACCCCACCATGCAGACCATCATCACGCCGCGGAGCTCGGGCTCGTCGGCCAGGCGCCCCGTCGTCAGGTACACCAGCCCCACCAGCACCACCGGCACGACGAACCCCAGCACCGGCAGCAACAGGAGCTGTGGCGTGATCTCGGCGCGGGCGATGGACACGGCAATGGCCGTCGGGATCGTCACATAGTAGGCGATGCGCGTCAGCACCAGGCGGCCCTGCTTGTCCAGCAGCCCCGTCGCCCGCAAGAGCACGCCGATGCCGATCATCATCACGATGGGGGCCACGTCCATGAGCGAGCTCAGGTTCACGCCGCCCCCTTGCTCTCGGCCACGGGATCGGGTTGGCGCTCGGCATCGTCCACGTGAATATCCCGTATCGGCGCGAGCTCTGGCAGGTCGGGGAGCCTCTCCTTGGCCGCCAGGCCTCCCGCCACCATGGGCTCATACACCTCGGCCAGGTCCAGGCGTTCCAGCCGCTCGCGCGTGGGCCAGCCCGTCTCCAGATCCCAGCCAGCCCGTCGGTAGTAGGCATCGGCCAGCGGCGCGAATCGCTCCACATCAAGCCGCTGCCGCTCGCCCACCAGCGGGTTGAGCCAGTTCTCGTCATAGGCAAAAGCAGGCAGCACGCGGGCATCCATGCGGCGATCGCGGCCCCAATGGCGCACTACGTTGGACCGCTCAAGCTGGAGCACGCGCTCGCCCGCCCGCTCCAGCGACGCCGTGTCCCAATCCAGCCCCGTGCCCGCGCGCATCAGCGCGGCGTCGATATCGGGGCCGTCGATGCCCGCCGCGCGGAAGAAACGGTCCGGCTCCGAGAGGCTATAGATCAGGGGGAAGCGCTGGTCGTCGGTGGGCAGGGCATCCTTGAGCACCGAGCGCACCGCATGGTAGAAGGCGGGACGCTCTTTGCCCTCGTAGCCGCTGAGGGGATCCAGCGTGTCGGCGCGGCCATAGACCCGCTCGCCGATACCGCGCATATGGTCCCACGTCATCCCGCGGCTGGCGCCCGCCCCAAACGGCCCCCAGAACATGACGTTCTGCACATAGCCGTGGGTGTTGCTCGCCGGGTCGCGCGTATCGACCATCCAATGCAGCGCGCCCACCAGCCAGAAGGGGTAAACGATGCGATTCTGCAGGCAGGCGTGGCCATCCCAGTGCCCCGCATAGCCCCACCCAGTATAGTAGCGGCGCATCAGGTCCACGCCCACGCCCAACGTGTGGGCCGCGCGAAAGGCCCCCTCGGCCAGGGCGTCGCCCACCCCGCGCCGGTAGGCCATATCCTCAAAGAACGTCGCCCAGAACGAGGGGTCGTTCCAATCCAGGCGTTGCCCGTCCAGCCGATCCAGCAAGCCCTCGCGTTGGCAGGCCCGCAGCCACGGCACCATGGCGATGAGCACATCCCAGTGGTTGATGCCCATGCGGTTGCTGATGGCGTTGATCTCCACCACGGCCCGCGTGGAAAGCTGCCAATCGTAGGCCGTGCTGTTGCGGATGCCGCCCACCGTCCCGCCCACGCAAAACACGCCCGAGGTCCACTCCCGCTGGCGCGCGCAGCCCGGCACGTCCTGATACTCGACGGCGCAAGGCGTCGGGCACGAGGCGGTACAGGCCATCAGCTTGGCCTTGCCGCCGCCCTCTTCTGCCAGACGCTGGTTGAGCCGATCCAGATTGCGCTCGCCGTGGAGCCCGTCGTTGCGGACCGCCTCACCCACCGCCTTGAAGAGATCGCGCAGGCCGTCGTGATCCGCCACGGACACGCGCCCCGTCCCCAGAACGGACACCGCCTTGAGCTTTTTGCTGCCCATCACCGCGCCGAACCCGCCCTGCCCCGCCACCGAGGTGGTGCCCGTGAGGATGGTGGCGATGCGCGACAGGTTCTCGCCGGCCGGCCCGATGGTCAACGTGCGGACGCGGCGGCCATGCGCGGCCACCAGCGCCTCTTGGGTATCCACGGCGTCCACGCCCCAAAGCTCGTCAGCGGGCAAGATGCTGACCTCATCATCGCGGATGAGGATCTGCACCGGCGACGAACTGGCCCCCGTGACCACCAGCGCATCGTAACCCGCGCGCTTGAGGCTAACGCCCCAGTCCTTGCCGACGCTGGCCCGCGTGAACCACTGGTAGGGGTAGGCCTGCGGCGAGAAGG
>CAYOBT010000268.1:0-4340 GCA_964402205.1 uncultured Anaerolineales bacterium | reverse complement strand
TGGTGACGCTTCCCTATAGGGAGGCCATCCAGCTATGGCGCGGGGGCGAGGAGATCTGGGGTGAGAGCCCCAAGATGGCTCGGCCTGTCTGGTACAACCTCTTCTCACGAGACAAGCTGCCGACAACTATCGTCCTAAATAGTCGCGAGGGCGAGGCCGTCAAGAGCCGAGAGCCCTTGGGCGACGAAGGCGATGACATCACGTTGGTGTATACCTTTGACTATGCCTACGACGATTTTCCCCAGGAGCTGACGGTCTTTTTCGAAGCTACCTACGACGAGAAATCGCCCTACGCGTCGCTGATGTGGCGCACGCCTGACGGTCGAGAGATCAGGCTGGGCCAAGTGACGCTACGTCCCACCGAAACGTATCGCCTGGCCTTGGACGATCGGCTCGCCCGCCGTCTCCGAGATGTGCCTCCGCAGATCGCCCTGTTTGCGGATCCGGAGATCGAGGAGCCCACACCGGTGAAGGGGACCTACGAGCTCGAGATACGGGTTACGACGTTCGAGCCGAACGTTGACGTAGAGGCCAAGTGGGTGGCTTATGGGCAGGTGCATGGCCTGGCCGGCACCGACCATCGGCGGCGCGATCTGATGGTGGCCCTGCAGTGGGGGACGCCGATCGCGCTTGCTTTCGGGCTTCTGGCCGCTCTGGGTACGACGGTCACCACGATGCTTGTGGCTGCTGTGGGAGTCTGGTTCGGCGGTTGGGTCGACGGCATCATCCAGCGCATCACCGAGATCAACATGGTGCTGCCTTTGCTGCCAATCCTGATTATGGTAGGGACGTTCTACTCTCGTAGCATCTGGACCATGTTGGGAGCCGTCATCGCCCTGAGCATCTTTGGCGGCGGCATCAAGACGTTCAGAGCGATCTTTATTCAGGTACGAGAGGCGCCCTATATCGAGGCTGCCAGGGCCTACGGGGCTAGCAACGGGCGGATCATCGTGCGGTATCTGATTCCGCGTATCATCCCCGTGATGATCCCGTCGTTGGTAAGCGGCGTGCCGGTCTATGTCTTTCTCGAGGCGTCTCTGACGCTGCTTGGCTTGGGGGACCCTGTCTTGCCGACGTGGGGCAAGGTCATCGAGGATGCGCGAGCTCAGGGAGCGCTACATAACGCGCAGTACTACTGGGTGCTGCAACCTGCGGCGTTGCTGATGCTGGTGGGCCTGTCGTTTGCGATGGTGGGCTTTTCGTTGGATCGCGTCTTTAACCCTAGGTTGAGGGGTTTGTAGGGTGATGGCACAGGACAGTCTATTGCGTCTGCGAGATCTGAAGCTGTATTTCCGGACCACCAAGGGAACCGTCCAGGCTGTGGACGGGGTGCGGTTCAGCCTTGGGCACAACGAGGCTGTGGTGGTGATCGGCGAGTCGGGCTGTGGGAAGAGCTCCTTGGCCAAGGCTGTCTTGCGCCTCTTGCCCAGAAACGTGGAGACTTACGAGGGAGAGGTCTTTCTCAACGGCACCGACGTGATGCAGCTCGACGAAGAAGCTTTCCGCAAGCAAGTGCGTTGGGTCAAGATGTCGTTGGTGCCGCAGGCTGCCATGAACGCGCTGAACCCTGTGTTGCGCGTGGGCGATCAGGTGGCCGAGCCCATGATGGTGCACTATGATGTGGGCAAGGAAGAAGCGTTGGCTCAGGCCCAGCGCATGTTCGAGCATGTAGGCGTTCCCCTGGACTTTATGCAGCGCTACGCGTTCGAGCTGAGCGGTGGTATGAGACAGCGCGTTGCGATCGCCATGTCCTTGGTGACGGCTCCAGCGCTTATCATCCTGGACGAACCTACATCGGCGTTGGATGTGCTAACGCAGGCCAACATCATGAACATGCTCAAGCGTATCAAGGATGAGATGGAGACCAGCTTTATCCTGATCACGCACGATATCGCCACCTCCAGCGAGCTGGCCGACAAGGTGGCGGTCATGTATGCCGGGCAGATCGTCGAGGTCAGCGATGCATTCCAGTTCTTCACAGAGCCTCTGCATCCGTACTCGCAGAAACTGATGGCAAGCGTGCCACGGCTGAGGGCCGACGTCGAGCCCGAGTTCATCACGGGGCAACCGCCTAGCTTGCTGGGCCTGAAGCCTGGCTGTCGCTTTGCCCCGCGCTGTCCCATGCGCCACGATCGCTGCGATCAGGACCCGCCGGTGTACGAGGTCGATGGGCGCGAGGTGCGCTGCTGGTTGTACGAAGGGGCGGGAACGCGCGTGGCTGCGGAAGAGGTCGCTCGGGCATAGAGGCGTGCGGGTGGCCGTTGCTAGGAGCGCTTGCTGTGGGATCAGGAGAACGTCATGGATGTGGTAGCTAGTTCATCATCGCCTGTGGCGGCGGATGCAACGCGCGAGACGATGCTTTCGATCAAAGGCCTGCGCGTGTGGTTCGAGCTGCGACGTTGGGGCTTTGGGCACGCAGGGTCGGTTCGTGCCGTCGACGGTGTGAGCTTTGACCTGGGCTATGGCGAGGCCATCGCCGTGGTTGGCGAGAGCGGTTGTGGCAAATCGACGCTCATGAAGTCGATCCTTGGGCTTCATCTCCCCACGGAGGGTCAGATTGTCTTCGAGGGTACCAACGTCGCCGAGCTCGGCTCGCGGCAGATGCAGTGGTACCGATCCCATGTGGGATACGTGCAGCAGGACCCGTTTGGCGCGCTTCCGCCGTTCATGATGGTCTCGCGGATTCTGGAAGAGCCGCTGGTTATCAACGGCGTCCGCGACAAGGTGGAGCGCCAGGAGCGCATCGTTCAGGCCCTCGAAGAGGTCAAGCTGACGCCCGTGGACGATTTCCTGAACAAGTTCCCGCACATGCTGAGCGGGGGCCAGCAGCAGCGCATTGTCATCGCGCGTGCTATGATCCTCCAGCCGAGGCTCATTGTAGCGGACGAGCCTGTGTCTATGCTGGATGCGTCCATCCGCGTGGAGATCCTGAAACTGATGCGCGCGTTGCAGGAGGCCCATGATCTGGCGGTCATCTATATCACGCACGATCTCTCTACTGTGCGCTATTTCTCTGAGCGGATCTTTGTGATGTATGCTGGACAGATTGTTGAGAAGGCCAGGGTGGACGATCTCCTGGCCAATCCGAGCCATCCTTACACGCTCGCGCTGCTCGCGGCAACCTCGGATCCAGATCCGGAGAATGCGCTGACGTTCAAGGACGTTCCCCCTGGCGAGCCGCCGAGCTTGGTGCATCCGCCGGCTGGCTGTCGATTCCATCCGCGATGCAGCCATGCCATTGCTGGGCTCTGCGATGCGGAGGAGCCTCCCGAGTTTGAGATCAGTCCTCATCACACGGCGGCGTGCTGGCTCTTCAAGTGAGAGTCTCCAGAGGATCGCTATATCTGATTCTCGGCATCGCTCTCATGTGCCTGAGCGTCGTGTTGGCGATGCTGATGGTGCTGCGCATCTTGCCCTCCACGTTTGCGCTCAACGGCTTGACCTACGTGGCGTCCGTGGCGGGACTGCTGCTGGGTGTAGTGGGCGTGGCGTATCGCGTCGGACGGCGCAAGCCGGGGCCCTGAGGACGTGGCAACCTAGGTGCGATGATGGCGGCTACCCTGGACGAGGGTGGCCCCCACCTATTCCTGGCAGAGGCGTGCTATTCAGCTAGCTTGCGACAGACGGGGCACGAGCATGGTGGCACGACCCATTCCACCGTGGCGCCGTCTTTGGATAGCTGAAGTGGTTCCGCCTTGGGGATGTCACCAGGAAGGTCGTCGACATGCTGACAGTACGCGCCAGCAATGAGGTCGCGTTTGGCTAGGTCATAGGACTGGATCTTGACGTTGAGGCCCGCGATTTCCTCGACGACGGTGGCCGTATCTAGATCCACCGCCAACACAGGCGTCTCTGCCCTGGCGAGGTAGGCACGTGTTCTCGGGAGCAGCCCGCCAACGGCTTGGCAGGAGAGGATGATCCCGGCGAGGCCCGTCTGGCCGGTGTGGCGCAGGGATCTCTGATGATCAAGCAGCGATACGATGCGCCGATTGGCGTTGATCCCCGCGACGACAAGATCTCCATCGCGTAGCAAGGGAAGGTACCGATCACGCAGACTGAGCGCCACGGTCCGACGCACGAGCACTCGCTCTGGCTCGGGATGGTGCGGCCAGGCATGCGTTCGAAGATTGGCATCTGCCTTGCCGGCAAAGTGATCGCGGAGCAAGCGGATCGTTGGCAGAGCCAGGTCTGGCATCTCTGGAACGAGACCCAGGATCGGGATGCATCCGTCTGTGCCACACACCTGCCCGTATAGGCTAGGGAGGAGGCAGCCATAGTAGGTCTTGAGGATGTTGGCCGCCTGGGCGAGTCGGTCGGGATCGACACGGTTCACGATGAGC
>CAYOBT010000267.1:0-4385 GCA_964402205.1 uncultured Anaerolineales bacterium | reverse complement strand
CGCCTGCAGGAGATTGCGCACATAGGTCTCGTTACCAGTCTCGTGCGCACCAAGCATGTGCGCATCCACCAGAACTCTCATCGCACGTCCCCATCGGATGCGCCGTCTACTTGACCTTCGTCGCGCCGTCGCACGATCCGCGCGGGCACCCCCGCCACCACCGCATACGGAGGCACATCGCGGGTAACGACCGCTCCCGCCGCTACCACAGCGCCGCGTCCTACATGCACGCCCGCCAGAATGGTGGCCCCTCCGCCCAGCCAGCAATCATCCTCGATGACGATGTCCTCCCGCGTGACGTCTTGAGCGTCGATGGGCACATCGACCCGATCGATGTTGTGATTCTCGGCATGCATCGAGATGCGCGCCCCCATCAGGACGTGGCTGCCGATGCGTATGTGCCCCGAGCACCCGATATAGCAGTAGGGTCCAATGTTCGAGTGATCCCCTAGGATCATACCCTCACCGATAGTGCGTCGGTAGTACCCCGATGGGCGAACCATCGCCATGCTCCCGACCGTCACGTGATCGCCGAGGATGACACCCCGCCGCGAGAGCCCTTGGATTTCGCAGCCATCCTCGAGCACGCAGGAGTTGCCCACGCGCACATGCTGAGGATTGCGAAGAGCCACCCCTCGACCGACGAGCAGCAAGCCACTGGACCGCCCGAGCCACATACGATGCCACAGCCCCCTCACTAGCATAGGGGCAACCTTGCACATCGTCTGCAGCAGCACCCTTGGCGACCGCTCACCCAGGGCCGGGTCTCCCTCCTCAGCACCTGTCAGACGACGAGCCAACTCGTCCAGCCGTCTCCGTAGCCAGCTCATGCGTCGCTCCGAAGAGGCTCTAGCGCAGCGCCTGCATAGGCCCAGAACCGGCGACACTCGCCGCGCCACATATCCGCCGCTTTCCCTCCCAGAAGACCACGAAGACCATAGAGAAGGCTCCGCACCAGCAGCCCCGCGGCAAGCGCAGCGTCAAAGGCATGCTGCTGCAGCCACGAAGCGTTCTCACGTTCCCGGTAGAAGCTGCGTTGACTGGTGACCCACATGGTGCTGACGCGCGCGTTCTTTGCAGCGCTATGGCCCAGATGATGCTCGATGACCGCCTGTGGCACGTGGTAGAGACCCCAGCCAGCCTCACGCATCCTGTACGACCACTCCATGTCTTCGGCGTACATGAACCACCGCTCGCTCAGCAGCCCCACGGACTCGACAACAGATCGCCTGACCATGAGGCAGACGCCGCTCAGCCATTCAACCTCGCGTGGGCGATCATCGTGCAACCCCATCAGTAGGTTCACTCCACGGAAGGCTGGCCGCTCTGGAAACAGGCGCGACAGCCCAGCATACTGGTTGATGACCGTGCGTACCGAGGGCTGGTAGCCGCAAGATAACACGCGGAGCCGCATAGCCGGGTGCACGACCTTGGGACCCACCGCACCTATCGCTGGATGCTCCTCCAGATAGCAAGACAGCGTTCTCAGCGCACCAGAGTGCACCACCGTATCCGGGTTCAGGAGCATCAGATAGGGCGCATCTAGCAAGGGAAGCGCTTGATTGTTGGCTGCTGCAAAGCCACGGTTCTCTGCATTCGCGATCAGCGTCACCTGCGGATGGCCGCGCTCGACAAGCTCGACCGTGTCGTCGGTAGAGGCATTGTCAACAACAACGACCTGGAGCGAAAGGCCATCAGCATCAGCAAAGAGCGAGTCCAGGCATGCCTGGATCACATCTTGCGCGTTCCACGTGACGATGGCCACTCCAAGATCAGGCACCCTCGGCCCCCTCACACGCTGACCTCTCAAGATGGGGCATCCGCAGCCCCATAGCTACAAGGAACCAGAGGTAGCTTTGCACGGCGATGTCCTGCAGATCCACATTCATCACGGCGTGAACCATCGCGCCCGCCAGGCTTGCCAAGGCCGCCAGAGTGACGGCCCTAGCCACAGGATCGCGCACCGTACGCAAGTTGCGCAGGAGCCCCCAGGCTGCCACGCACACCAGCCCACCAAAGGCCACCATTCCCTGCACGCCTTGCTGCAACCCGACCTGCAACAGAAACGACTCTGTCGAGTATCGCGCCGTTAGAAGCCCAGCCTCTTTCGCTCCACGGCTCAGCGCTCCAGCTGAGCCCAATCCAGCACCGAGCGGATTGCCCCATATGGTCTGCAGGTTCGCCCAACCACTCGCGATGTGGTAAGCCGCAGAGATCTCCTGCAAGCTCAGCAAGTCCGGCAGACGTGCTAGCAACCCCCGCTGGGCCATGACCCCCAAGCCTAGTGCCGCAAGCAAGGCCAAAGCCGCCCAGAGCTCCCAGCGACGCCACCACAGCAACAGCAGCGATGCCGCACCCAGCGAGAGTGCTGCCCAACCGCTTCGCGAAACCGTCAGCGCCAAGACTAGCAGATACAGCGCAACCGCACCAAACAAAGCAAGCTCTCTGCGCCTCACCGTGAGGATATAGGTCCCTGCTAGCATGATGAGGAGCACGAGGTACAGGGCGAGCTGATTCGGGCTGGAAAAAGTTCCCATGAGGCGCTGGACGGGGCTACCTGCGACCTCGAAAGAGCTTGATAGTCGCCCGCCGGTCTCATAGTAGCGCCAGAGAAAGGATGGTCCCACGACATATCCCTGGTAAAGCGCAAAGACGGCCACAAGGACGCCGACTCCCAGAATCGCCCAGATGATCCTGCCAAGGTCGGAAAGGCCGTACGGCAAGCAGAGGCACAGCGTCAACACGGCAAGCGGCATGGCAGCCAATCGGAGCCCTCGTAGGGCCAGCAAGCCGCCCTCTGCACGCACCACTCCCACCAGCAACGTGGCGCCGTAGAGGCCGATGGCAACAAAAGCGGGCCAGACCCTCTCGGCAGAACGCCATGCCGACCGCCAGTCACGTAGCATCCCGATAGCAAGGGCCAGCAGGAGCACCTCTCGCCAGAGCCTGGCCAGCTCCACAATCAGCCCCGGTAGATGCGCGGACGCCACCTGAAAGACAACAGTGTGCAGCGGCAGACCCACTAGGAGAATGGCGAGGACCGTGCTGGGACGATAGGTGAGCCATAGCCATCCTACCAGCGCCGTTGCCCCCAGGAGCAGTAACGGCACGACCCAAGAGCCCAGTTCACCCAAGCGCTGCAGCACGATTCAGCCCTCGACCCGAGCGCCACGATCTACCACGCGCTCTTGGATAAGCTCAGCCACCGTCGCCACGCGAGCCCCCCAGGTGTTCTCGAAAGCGATCTGCCGGCGGGCCTCCGCGAGAGACAGATTGCCCCCGCGGGCTACCTCGTCCAATGCCATCGCCAGCGCTTGCGGCGCCTCTTTGCTGCTTCTGGCCGCATAGATCAGTTCGCCATACCGCATCAGCTCTGGCAAACCCACCGATACCACCGGCTTGGCGAGAGCCAGATACTCGTAGGCCTTGACAGGATCCACGTCTGCCGTCAGGGCATTCGCTTTGAACGGGATCAGGCAGACATCAAAGGCATTCACAAAGGCCGGCACCTCCTCATAGGCAACCGGCCCAAGGAAGCGCAAGTTCGGCACCTTGCCGTACGGCCCGATGTCCACGTTCTCCACCGGCCCCACCATCACAAGGCTGGCTTGCGGATGCGCCCTAGCCAGCTCCGCCAGGAGGTCCAGGTCAACCCAATGCGAGATAGTACCCACGTAACCGAGGAGAGGGCGTCGCATCCCATTCAAGGCACTGGGCAAGGCAATCCCACGAGCTTGGAAGAAAAGCTCGGCATCGCAGGCATTGGGCACGTAGCGCACAGCTCTGGCAGACGAACACCGGCTCAGCAGGCCTTGCGACGATGCCAGCACCAAGTCGGCCCGCCGGAGCACATCCTGCTCCATGGCCGCCACGAGCCGATGTCGCGGGGGCCGCTCCATCCAGAAGGCGGGATAGTTGTCCATGCAGTTGTAGACGACCATGCACTCTCGATGGCGCCCGATCTGTGCGGCCTCCAGCGGGTGATCTAGCCAGAGGACAGGCTTTTCGAACCCGAGCCGACGAGCCGCTCGACGCACGAGCAGCGTCTGGATCCGCTGGTTTACGCGGTTACAGACAGCCCAGTCTAGGCCAAAGGGCACGCCGGGAGGCGGCAGGAGATGGTAGAGGTTCTCACCCAAGCGATCGAGATGCGGCAACCACGGTCGACACTGCCTTCCAGCAAGGGCGCGCCGCAGCGCCCCCAACAGCGAAGGGGTGACCGGATCGACGAACAACACGCGACCGTGTGCGGCGAGCCCGGCCGCCAAGTGGTGTGCCCGTTGGCGAATCGTGTGCCACGGGTTCATCCCCATGTAGATAAGGTCAGGGAACGCAAGCTCTGGCCTTCGCTCGCTCACGCTCGCACCGCCCCAGGTAGCAGCTCC
>CAYOBT010000266.1:0-4390 GCA_964402205.1 uncultured Anaerolineales bacterium | reverse complement strand
TCTGCGTCGGCGGCGCGGTGGTTTGGTCAGCTCTCTCACGAGTCTCTACGCAAGAGGTGGCGCAGGGTTCCGGATGCTGCCGGTCTCGGCGACCTTGTCGCGCGCGCGGGCGCGGGCTATGATAGGGGCGCGGCTGGCAGAGATGGGGAGGAGGCCATGCCACTGACTTGGGGTGAGATCACGATTCGGCTGGTGTTGTCGATGGTTCTCGGTGGCTTCATCGGCTGGGAGCGCGAGGTCGAGGGCAAACCCGCGGGCCTGCGGACGTTGATGCTGGTTTCGTTGGGCGCCGGCGTCTATGTGGTGTCGGGAGTGAACGCCGCTTTGCGCGCCCAAGAGCCCATTGACGCGCTGCGGGTGATGTCGGGCATCGCGGGTGGTGTTGGATTCCTGGGGGCGGGCCTGATCCTGAGAACGCGGGGAGAGGTTAGGTTGCTGACTACGGCCGCGGCCGTGTGGGGCGCAGCGGCAATCGGGATGGCGACTGGCCTAGGCGAGTACTATGCGGCGGCCCTCGGAGGCGTGCTGGTGTTTGTGACGCTTCACTATATCGACGCGCTCGAAAAGCGCATGCTTGGCAAGACCAAGGCCAAGCGGAAACGCGATCACGACGAGAAAGGTGACGAGAGCGATGCTGGATGAGGCGCGGGGCATACGGACGTTAGCCGAGATCACGACCCAGGCCGAGAGTTGGCGTGGGGGCATTGCGGCGGCCAAGGAGGCTGGCGATGACGTGATCTGCGAGTTGCGTCATGCCGCTCGCGAGGGTGTGCTGTTGATCGGTTGCGGTTCGACGTACTATTTGGCCAGCTGCCTAGCGCCATGGACGGTGGCCGCTATGGGCGTGCCAGCGCAGGCGCTCCCATCCTCGGAGCTGGCGCTGGGCGCTCACTGGGCGTTGGCCTGCGGAAGGCAGCCACTGGTGGTGGCCCTCTCAAGGTCGGGCGCGACCAGCGAGACACTGATGGCCGTCGAGCGCGCGCACGCGTTGGGATGCCGGGTTGTGGGGGTGACCTGCTATCCAAACTCGGAGCTGGCCCAGGCCGCCGACGTGGTCATTGCGCTGCCTGACGGGCAAGAGGATAGCTTTGCGCAGACCCGCTCGTTCGCCGGGATGTTGGTAGCGACGCAGGCGCTGGCGGCGCGCATGGCGGATCGTGCTAGCGTGATGCTCGAGCTAGAGCGCTTGCCCGACCTGGCCCGTGACGCCATCCACGAGGCCGATGACCTGGCGCACAGCCTCGCTGCGGAGAGCTGGACGCGCGTGAGCTATCTCGGCTCGGGCTGGCTCTATGGCCTGGCGGGCGAGGCGATGATCAAGATGAAAGAGATGGCCTTGGCGACGGCCGAGGCCTTTCACGCCATGGAGTTCCGCCATGGCCCCATGGCGCTGGTGGACGAGGGTCACCTGGTTGTGGCGCTGCTTTCGGAGGGGATGGGGCGCTACGAGGAGGGCGTCCTGGCGGATCTGCGCCAGCGGGGCGGCCAGATCGTGGCGCTCTCGCCGCAGACGCCGGCCTATCATGAGGACTATGCGGAATGCCTCAAGGTCGGGGCTGAGGTTTCGGAGCTGGCCCGCCCGGCGCTCTATCTGCCGTTCGTCCAGTTGCTGGCGTATCATCGAGCGATGCGCGCAGGGCAGAACCCCGATCGTCCACGCAACGTGGTGATGGCCATCCGTCTCTCGGGCACAGCCATGGAGGCCGCGTCCGGCGGCGACGCACAGGAGGGCGCATGAGGGACGTCGTCAGCGGCGCGGCCCATGACGTGGTGGTGGTGGGCGAGCTGAACGCCGACATCATCCTGCGGGGAGATGTGGTGCCGTCCTTTGGCCAAGTCGAGAAGGTGATTGACGACCTGGATCTGTGCGCGGGCAGCTCGTCGGCGATCTTTGCAGCCAGCGCCGCGCGGATGGGGTTGCGGGTGCGGTTCATCAGCAAGGTTGGCGATGACCTGCTGGGACACTATTTGCTGGGCGAGCTAGACTCGGTGGGGCTCTCGCCAGAGCACGTTATCGTCGATCCAAGCGTCAAGACGGGGGCCACGGTGCACCTGTCCACCGGCCAGGATCGCGCCATGCTGACCTACCTGGGCTCCATGGCGGCCATCACGGCATCGGATCTGCCGTCGGACTGGCTGGAGAGTGTGCGGCATCTCCATGTGGCTAGCCCGTTCTTGCTGCAAGGGCTCCGTCCGCACATGCCGACGATGATGCGGCAGGCACGGGAAGCGGGC
The DNA here is from genome assembly GCA_964402205.1 of uncultured Anaerolineales bacterium. Lineage (GTDB taxonomy): Bacteria > Chloroflexota > Anaerolineae > UBA1429 > UBA1429 > DAIRUQ01. The sequence continues at coordinate 2,155 of CAYOBT010000266.1, read as the reverse complement.
CTCTCGGTGTCCCTCGATACCAACTGGGACCCCGCCGAGGGCTGGTATCTCGGCGGCTTTTTCGACGACCTCGACCTGTTCCTGCCCAACGAGCAGGAACTGTTGGCCATCACCGGCGAGTCGGACTTGATGTCGGGTCTCCGAACGGCCTTGCAGCTCGTGCCGCTGGTGGTGGTCAAGCGGGGGGAGCGGGGCGCGCTGGCGGCCACAGAGACCGAGCTCGTCGAGGTGCCGGCATACGACGTCTCGGTGGTGGACACCACCGGCGCGGGCGACACGTTCGACGGCGGCTTTGTGGCAGGCTGGCTACGCGAGGAGCCGCTCGAGCGATGCCTCGCGCTGGGATCGGCGTGCGGTGCCCTCACGTCCACGCAGGCGGGAGGCTTTCACGGCCAGCCGACATGGGACGAGGCAAGCGCCCTTGTGGAAGCCGAGGCGCGACGGGCCACTGCCGCGGCGGAGGATGGCTAGCGGTACCTGCCTTGGTCCAGGCAGGCGGCGTACATGGCGGCCAGGTTGTCGGTGGGCGTTTGCGGCGGGAGGTTGTTGCCCTCGCGCAGCACAAAGCGCCCACCTTTTTTGATGCCTGAGCGCAGGATGTCGCACGTGCGGTCATAGACTTGGCGTGGCGTCCCGTGCAGCAGGACCGCCACTTCGGGGCCGCCTAGGATCTCCACGTCCGGCCCTAGCTCACGGCGGAGCGCGCCGAAATCCACGGGAAAGCCCGTGTCAAAGCTGGTGACGCCCAGCTCGCGGTGGAGGATGCCGAAATGCCGCGTGGCGTCGCCGCAGAGGTGGATGCTGCGGCGCTGGCCAGGCAGCTCGGCCTCTGCGTAAAAGCGCTGGTGATGCGACAGCACCTGGCTTTGGTAGGAGCGCGTTCCGATGAGCTGGACAGCGTCATCCGCCAGGCCAACCCCGAGATGGGGGCGCCCCCAGTAGCCGCGAAGGGCCTCGACGCGGTTGATGGCGGCCTGTGTGATGAACGCCATGAGCTCCTCGGCGTAATCGGGGTCGACGGCGAGATCGAGAAGCATCCCCTGACCCCGCAGGGAGACCGCCACGGTCAGCGGGCCGTCGGAGCCCGTCGGCGTATAGTCGGCGACGTCGACCGGCCGCCCCTCGAACGTGCGGTCGGCTGCCAAGGCCTGCATCTGGTGGCAGAGATCCAGCGCGTCACGGAAGAACCCCTCGGCTAGGGGGTTGCTGATGTCCCGCTCAAAGACGGCGCGTTTGTTGTCGTCGGTCAGCCAGGGGATGGCGTCGGGGACCTGGCCGGGGCGATGGACCACCGGCGAGCCGAAATAGGCGGCCTCGTACACGTTCTGGCGATCCACGTGGACAGTCCAGCGTTCGGGCAGGCCCACGGGGTCGTCGGTGTAGCGGTGGATCACGTTGGCGCGATGGCGCGCGTGCCGCAGCCCGATCTCGAGCATGGTCTCGGCATCGTCGAAATAGTCCTCGAAGGTGACGCCCTTGGGATTGAGGGCGGGATCGAGCAGGATGATGCGCGGGTTGGTGGCCAGGAGGACGGGCACGCGGATGGGATGGCCGGCGCGGTAGGCTTCCCAGACGTCGCGCTTTTCCTCGTTGGAGACGGTGCGTTGGGCGGGCATCGCGGGCTCCTCCGTCAGGGCATGATGCGGCTGCCGGCGCTGGCCGGCGCCCATGGCAATTCCTATCCGTCCTGCTTCCAGCGATCTACTCGGCCCTGGCTAGCTCGCCGAGCAGCGCGTCCACTTCCTCGAGCTGGTCGGGGATGAGGATGTGCTGCGGGCATTTCTCCAGGCATTCCTGGCACTGCGTGCACACCGACGCATCGGCGTCGCGCTCGATGAGACGACGGTACTGCTCCACGGCATACTCTTTCAGGCCGTACACCGTATAGTAGTTGTAGAGCTCGAAACAGCGAGCGATGTTGACGCCGCTGGGGCACGGCATGCAGTACTGGCAGCCCGTGCAATAGAGCCGAGCAAGCTCGCGCGCCTGATCCATCATGCGGTTGATGGTCTCCACCTCGGTGTCCGAGAGTGGGCCCTGCGAGACCGCAGCGACGTTTTGGTCCACCATGTCAGTGGTACCCATGCCTGAAAGGGCCACGCTGACGCCAGGATGCGCCAGCACAAAGCGGAGCGCCAAGCCGGCGGCGCCGGTC
>CAYOBT010000265.1:0-4406 GCA_964402205.1 uncultured Anaerolineales bacterium | reverse complement strand
AGATGGGCCATCTCGGCTTCACCACCCAAATCGCTCAGGTCTCCTAGGACGGCGATCCTGCGTTGAGCGGGAAGCGCGTTCAGCGCCTCGAGAGCGGCGCTTACGGACTCGGGCGTGGCTGAGAAGCTGTCGTCAAGGATGACACTCCCCCGAGCTCCTGCGAGAGGTCGCATGCGCCCGGGGAGGGGTCCGAAGGAATCTAGCGCTCGTCGGATGGCGTCCCACGAGATCCCCAGCTCATGTGCACAGGCGACAGCGGCCAACACGGCGTATGCTTGGTGGGCTCCTACCAGCCCGACGCTTAGCTCGATGCGATCATCTCCCTGCTGCACAACGAGGTTGATCCCTTGTAGCGAGCACTCGACGGACGCTCCCACATAGTCTGCGTGCGATGTGATACCATAGGTGACAACGCGTGCTTCGGTCTCACGGGCCATACCGGCCACCAATGCGTCGTCGGCGTTGAGAACGGCCAGACCGTCCGATGGCAGCGCACGGACGAGCGAGGCCTGCTCCTTGGCAATAGCACTCAGCGATCCAAAGAACCTTAGGTGGCTGGACCCCACGCGTGTCACAATGGCACAGGAGGGCTGCGTGATGTCCACCATCTGGCCGATCTCGTTCAGGCTATCGGCGGCCAGTTCCAGGACGGCATATCGGTGCTCGGGCCGCATGTATCCCAGCGCAATGGGCAGCCCGAAACGGCCATTGTAGCTTCCTGGATTGCGGAACGTATCCCAGGAGGTGGCAAGGAGTGAGGCGAGCAGTTCCTTGGTGGTGGTCTTGCCAACACTGCCCGCAATACCGATGACGTGCAGGTCGTTGGCAGCTAGGACGTAGCGGGCATAGTCGAGTAGTGCTTGTTGGGTGTTTGGCACGCGGATCCACGTGACGCTGGGCTCTGGCTCCGGGGGCAGCCGCTGGCAGAGCACGCCCGTGGCACCTCCGGCAAGGGCGTGCCGGATATAGTCGTGCCCATCGCCGGTCTCGGTGACGACGGCGACAAAGAGCTGGTCCGGCTTGACGAGCCTAGAGTCGAACGCAAAGCTCGTAAACGTGACATGCTGCGATGTGAGCACATCGCCATCAGTCGCATCGAGAAGGTCATTCAATCGAATCATGCTCGTTTATGCCATGAGGCACGCCTCGCGAGGCGTGCGCAGCTGCACCACATCGCGAGGCGTGTATTCGGTCGGCAGATCATGCCGATCAGCTATCACGGATAGGTAGGCGTGTCTTCCGTCGTCGGGCTCGGGTCTGGTGGTGGATAGGCGTCCGTCGTCGCCGTCGCCGTAGGCGTGTAGCTAGGCGTCGGCGTATAGGTCATCGTAGGTGTCGTTGTCAGCGTGGGTGTCCGCGTCGATGTAGGCGTGTAGGTCTGCGTGGGCGTCTGGCTTGGCGTCGTCGTCAACGTAGGCGTTGGCGTGTAGGTAGGCGTCTCGGTGCCTGGATAGGGCGCCACGGTAGTCCCCGTCGGCGGATAGGGCTCTGTCGTAGAGGTCGCCGTGGGCGTCAGCGTCTGTGTAGGTGTGCGGGTGATGGTCGGCGTCCGCGAAGGCGTGAGCGTGCCAGAGACGACCGTGTTCGTTGGCAGCCAGGTGGGCGTAGGCGTGTCGGTGACCGGGGTTACGACGGTGCGTCGCGTGGAAGGACGCACAAGCGTAAAGACCCATTCCTCGCTATAGGGCGACAGCTCCTCAGAGCGGGCGCTGCCCTTGCCGCGGACGACCACAACGCGCCACCGGTAACGGCCTGGGAGCAACGTGGTAGCCGTGACGCGCCGCCGTGGATCCTGAACCCAGTCGTACACCCGAGGTTGCTCGCCCGGGCGATCGGGCCAGATCTGGATCTCAAACCACTCATCGGTACCCAAAGCGCGCTCCCATACCCACAGCAGCTCAAAGACCGAGCCCTGTGCCTCGTCCACCGGCGACAAGAGTGCCGGCGACGATGGCCCGACAGGAGTTGGCGTCGCAGTAGCCGTCACGGTGGCGGTGGGTGGCACGGGTGAGGGAGAGATGGTGTGCGTTTCGGTGGGAGCCAACGTGGCTGTGCTCGTCTCTGCCGATGAGACGAGCGTGGCGGCCGCAGGCGTAGGAGTCTTTCGCCGGCAGCCCGCTGCCATCAGCAAGAGCATGGCAGTGAGTATCAAGAGAAGGACTGTGCGAGGCTTCATGGCACGCTCCGTTCACTGTCGCCGGGGGCCGATGTCGACGTCGCAAACGCTCCTCAGAATCCTGGACATTATAGACGACATTGAGAGTGTCCGCAATGCCCAGCGAGGGGACTCTGTTGATCGGTGGGCTGTGGGATGCTATAATCGCGATGATACGTTGACGCTATCAACCCTTGCGAGCTCCAGGAGGCCCTTTCATGTATCAGAAGGTTATCATCATTGGCAACCTGGGTCGAGATCCAGAGATGCGGTACACGCCCGATGGGACGCCAGTGACCAGCTTTTCGGTGGCAACCAACAAACGCTGGACCACCAGCGACGGCCAGCAGGGCGAGCGCACGGTCTGGTTTCGCGTGACAGCGTGGCGCAGACTGGCAGAGACATGCGACAAGTACCTGTCCAAAGGCCGGCAGGTCTACGTGGAAGGCGAGCTGCAAGAGCCTCAGGCTTGGCAAGGCCGGGATGGCGTGTGGCGCGCCTCGCTCGACGTCACTGCCTACACGGTCAAGTTCCTGGGCGGCCGTGGCGACACCGGCTATGCTCCTGAAGAGCCAACTTCTGGCTGGGACGAGGATGACGTGAGCCGTGGTGGCGGCTCGACCGACCAAGGTGGTGGTCCGGGCGCCGTCGATGACAGCGATGACGGCGTCACGGATCTGGACACTGTCGGCGAGGATGATATTCCCTTCTAGAGAAGGGCTGTGCAGCGCGGGCTCGGCGGACTGGGTGGTGTTGGCCGCGGCCGAGCGCTTGAGAGGAATGGGGTGCGCTAGGTGGAGGCGGATGCCGGGCTGGGAACTGTACGGCTGTACGAGGACGACCCGTATGCGGCAGATTTCGATGCTGAGGTCGTGCGATCGTTGACGGTGGACGGCCGTCCGGCTGTCGTGCTCGATCGCAGCCTTTTCTATCCCACGTCTGGTGGTCAGCCCCACGACACGGGCTTTCTGGACGACACCCGCGTTCTAGACGTGGTGGAAGACGGCGACGAGATCGTGCATGTGCTGGATGGGCCTTTGGCAGCCGAGCGTGTGCACGGGCGTGTTGACTGGTCACGGCGACGCGATCACATGCAGCAGCACACGGGGCAGCACATTCTGTCGCAGGCCTTTCTTCGTGTGTGCAATGCACCGACGGTCAGCTTTCACCTCGGTGACCAGGCCAGCACCATTGATCTCGACATGGCCGAGCTCGACGCGGGTGCGGTGGAGCAGGTGCTACTGGAAGCCAACGATGTGGTATTCGCAGACCTGCCCATACGAGTGCGCGTCTATGAGCATCGGAGCGAGTTGCCGGAAGCGTTGCGCAAGTCGCCGACGGTTGACCGTGGTATCCACGTGGTCTCGGTGGCTGACTATGATGCCAGTGCTTGTTGCGGCACCCACGTCCGCCGCACGGGAGAGGTCGGCACGATCCAGGTAACGCGATGGGAACGTGCCAAGGGCCAGGTTCGTGTGACGTTCGTCTGTGGCGGGAGAGCCCTGGCTGACCACTGGCACAAGACGCGATTGTGCCACGAGGCGGCCGCGCTCTTGAGTTGCGGTACCGATGATGTGGTCGAGCTGGTTGCCAAGGCGCTCGAGGACCGAAAGAGCGCCGAGAAGCGCATGACCGCACTCCAGGAGCGACTCGCGGCGGCTGAAGCCGAGCGGCTGACCAGCCAGGCCGAGATCATCGGCGGGCTGCGGCTCGTGGGCGAGGTCTTTGATGAGCTGGCGGCAGATGGCCTCCGACAGATGGCTCGCGATCTGGTTGCTGGGACGGGGGACATGGTCGCCGTACTTGCCACGCGTTCGCCGAGTCCTGTGGTCTGCGTGGCTTGTGGTGAGCTAGTCGATGTGCGCGCCGACGAGTTGCTGCGGGCCGCGATCACGCCTCTGGGTGGGCGCGGCGGCGGAAACGCCACCCTGGCGCAAGGGGGCGGCGTCGGCAAAGACGAGCTATCGCAGGCTCTGGAACAGGCGCGGTTGTGGTTGCGGGGTCAGTCCGATGCGGAACGGGGGGCATAGGATGCTCGAGGAGCTAGCGCCGGGCGTCTTTCTTTCTAGAGACTACTGGCATGGAAACGTCTCGTTCATCACGTCAGAGCGAGGTGCCTTGCTGATCGACATGCCCGTTCGCCCCTGGGAGGCCAAGGACTGGCGACACGTGCTGCGCGAGAACGGGGTGGTGACGTTCTTTGGCTTGGTCAATACCGACTATCATCCTGAGCATATGTTTGGGAACGAAG
>CAYOBT010000264.1:0-4412 GCA_964402205.1 uncultured Anaerolineales bacterium | reverse complement strand
GCGTGTGGGTGGGGAACGCCGATGGAACGCCGATGGAACACGCTTCCGGCCTTACCGGTGCTGCGCCCATTTGGCGCGACGTAATGCTCGCTGCGCATCGGCAAGATCCTGACTCATTCGAGCGGCCCGAGGGGCTGGTCGAGGTCAAAGTGTGCGCCCTTTCGGGTCAGCTACCAGGGCCTGGATGCACGCATCGTCGGATCGAGCTCTTTCCAGAAGAGGCAGTGCCTGCGACAACTTGCGAGATGCATCGCCTCGTCGCTGTGGATACTCGCACGGGATTGAGAGCCGACGGGGAGACACCGTCAGATCACCTAGGTTACCGCGTCGTGACGCTTTGGCCCCCGGAGGCTCAAGCTTGGGCGGCGGACGAAGGGCTATTGCTTCCTGGGGCGCTGGTCTCTTTGGCAAATGCGGCATCTGCCGATAGAGGCAGCGTGCAGGATCCGCAGCCAACGCTGCGGTGGTTGGAGCCAGCTCCCGGCACGCGCTATCATTTGAGTGAGGAACTACCCCGGGATGTGCAGCAAGTAACGCTGGTGCTCGCCGTGACTGCTGCCGAGCGCAGTGGAAACGCGCAAGATCCGGTCGCGATCATGTGGAATGGGGTACCATGGATGACACTGGCAGAGGCTCCCTATCGCGTGCGATGGCAGCTGGTGGAGGGACATCACTGCTTTGTAGCAAGAGTCAGTGACATGACGGGCGAGGTTTGGAGCACATCGCCGCTCTGCCTCGATGTTCTAACAGAGCGGTAGCAGCACAGTGAGGCCGTGGGGCGTGGTCAGACTCGGCCGACTAGAGGAGGTCGCATGCATCGGACGTACAAGAGGGCTGTGCTTCTGTTGGGCGTGGGCGTGCTGTTGGCTCTGTCCCTGGCCCTCGTGGGATGTGCGGGGTCGACCCCTACGCCCGTTCCTGGCCGTGTCGCCGAGAAGCAAGAGGCGAGGGTAGCCGAGGCCTCGGCCGCAGCTACGCCCCAATCCGCTGTGGAGCCAACGCCGGTTCGGACTGCGGCTGCTACTGCTGTCCCAACCGCTGTGATCGCGCCAAGGCTGCTCCGCGTCGAGCCTGCACGGGGCGAGGCCCTAGTCGGGCGTGCCCCCATTGTGCTCGCCTTCGATCAGCCCATGGACAAGTCGGCCACAGAGGGGGCCTTTGCTCTCGATCCGACTGTCGAGGGTGAGCTGTCCTGGGACGATGCGCGCACGCTGCGATTCACGCCCGATGGAGAATGGATGCCCGATCGCAGCTATTCGCTCTCACTGACGGAAGATGCGCTCAATGCGCACGGTATGCCTCTCACAGCGCCGGTGAGTGTCCGGCTTGATACGGTGGGGTACCTAGAGGTGGCGCGCGTGCAGCCCGCCGCTGATAGCGCGGAAGTGGCGGTCGATTCGGTCATCCGCGTGGCCTTTAGCCGGCCGGTCGTGCCCCTTGCCGTAGAAGAGCTACGCCCTGCTATGTTGGCCCCCCTTCGGATGGAGCCGATGATTGCGGGCAAGGGACGTTGGGTGAACACGGCCCTCTACGAGTTCGTCCCCGACGAGCCCATGGAGGCTGGCGCGCGGTACCAGGTGAGCGTCGATTCGTCGCTGACGGACGCGCTTGGGGCGCCGCTCAAGGAGCCGTATGCCTGGGGCTTCACGACTGTCCTGCCGCGCGTGGTGGGAGTGTCGCCCGAGCCCGGCGCGCGTTACGTGGATCCCTCTGCTGAGGTCGTCGTCACGTTTGACCAACCCGTAGTCCACGCCGATGCAGAGGCACGCTTCTCGCTTCGGGATCAGTCGGAGCGACTGGTGCAATGCGACTATGCCTGGGAGGATGCAGAGACGCTCGTCTGTACACCGGCAACGCGGCTCGCACGTGGTGCATTCTATACAGCTCTGGTCGAGGCTGGGGTGCCGGCTCGCGCCGGAGATGCGCGCACCGAAGAGGCGCGTGGTTGGCAGTTCGCAGTCGCGCCGCTTCCCAAGCTGGTGTCTTCTACGCCTCGCGATGGTGATGTCGGCGTGCCCTTGGCGGACGAGATCACGCTGCGTTTCTCCTGCCCCATGAGCCGCACGACGCTCGCCGAAGGCCTTTCTATCACGCCGACTGTGGATGTGCGGTCCTACTGGACCGAGAGCGACACGCAGCTCATCCTCTATGGCGGGTTGGCGCCATCTACTGGCTACACCCTCACCTTGACCGATGCCATCCAGGACGCGTGGGGCGTCCCCCTTGAGCGCAGGGAGATAGTGCGGTTCGAGACCGGTCCCAGGCGCCCAGAGATCAGCCTTGATGTGCCAGATCGTATGGGGGTGTACGATGCTGCAGGTCCCCTCGCTGTCGGGATCCGACACACGAACATCAGCCGCCTGGATCTGGCGCTCTACAGCCTTGCCGAGCGCGACTTGGTGCGGATGGGCGGCGACGATGGGTGGATCGCCTGGGATCGGTATGAGCCAGCCCGTGATGCGCTGGTGCGGAGGTGGTCCGTTGCTGTGGAGGCGGCAAAAAACGCCTACGCTCTGACCGATGTGTCGCTGCGTCCGGAGAACAGTGCATCGCTGGCGGCGGGCTACTACTTTCTGGAGGTGACTGCACCAGAGGTGACCAGGCGCGAGCGGCATCTTCTGGTCAGCACTGACGTCAACCTGATGCTCAAGACATCCGGCAGTGATGGCCTTGTCTGGGCTAGCGCGCTGCAGTCTGGCGAGGCGGTGGCCGACGTCGAGCTTGTGGCGTGGGATGGCAGCGGAAAGGAGATCGACAAGGCAACCACTGACGCGAGTGGTCTGGCCGAGCTCGATCTTGGACCGCGTGACCCCTGGGGGTCTGTTGTCGTCACGGGGAACTACCAAGGTTCGCCCTGCGCGGTCATGCGGATGTGGCAGCAGGGCATGACGGCTTGGGAGTTCGGGCTGCCAAGCGAGCGCCCCGATCTCGACCACCTGCTCTATCTCTCCACCGATCGCCAGATCTACCGGCCTGGGCAGATCGTCTACTTCAAGGGGGTATTGCGTCGCGATGATGATGCCCAGTACGGCTTGCCCGACGCTGACGAGCCCGTTCGCGTGCTGGTCAATGATGCCCAGGGCCGTCCGGTCTATGAGGAGGAGTATGCCCTCAACGAGATGGGAAGCCTGGCGGGGGAGTTTGCTCTCGGTGAGGCCGCTTCGTTGGGCTACTACCAACTGACGGCCTGGGTCGGCGAGGAGCAGTTTGGACAGACGTTCCAGGTCGCGGCGTACCGGAAGCCCGCCTTTGAGGTCTCGGTTGCTGCCGGGCAGGCTGACTATGTCCAGGGCGACACGCTACGCGCAACTGGATCCGCCAGCTACTTTTTCGGGGGCGACGTCACGGATGCGCCCGTGCGTTGGCGGGTCCAGGCTGCGCCTTATGTCTTTGACCGCTACGATGGAGAACGTCGCTACGCATGGCACGATGCGGATAGGCTAGAGACCTTGTATGGCGAGGGCCGTCCACTCAGCGATGGCTTGACACGCACGGATGCCAAGGGCGCGTTCGCGTGGGAGATGCCCGTGGACCTCGGCGAATTGGGCGGTAGTCAGCGGCTCACGCTGGAGGCCTCTGTGACGGGGCCGGACAACCAGCAAGTGAGCGCACGGGCGCAGGTGATCGCACACGCGGGCGAGCTCTATGTGGGGATCGCTACGGAGCGCTATGTTGGTGCCTCTGGGGAAGCCCAGCCCGTGCACCTGATCGCGGTGGACACCGAGGGCGTCCCCCTGCCGAATCGTGATGTCGAGCTGATCGTGTATCGCCGAGAGTGGTTCACGGTACAGGTCGAATCGCCCGCTGGCTTTACCTACTGGAGCAATGAGCCGCGTGATACGGCTGTGTTCACGGCTGCGCTTGAGACCGATGGGATGGGGCGTGTCAGTGACAGCTTTGTCCCTGAGGAAGGGGGACTCTATCGCCTGGTGGCTCGTGGGACCGATCGTCGAGGAAACAAGGTGCGAAGCGCCACCTACCTGTGGGTGAGCAGCAGCGCCTATGTGAACTGGGGGCGCGAGAACCATCCGCGGATCGATCTGGTTCCCGACCGCGAAAGCTACCGTCCTGGCGATGTTGCGAGCATCCTCGTGCCCTTGCCGGTGCGAGGTCCTGCAGAAGCTCTTATGACGGTCGAGCGGGGGGGCGTTCTGGAGCAACGCGCTTTCACCTTGGATGGCAGCAGCGATCGCATCCGTCTTCGGATCGAGCCCGAGTATGCCCCCAACGTGTTCGTGTCTGTGTGCGTGGTCGTGCCAGCCACAAACGAGGCCCCAGCTCGCCTGTTCCTAGGCTACACTGAGCTGGTCGTATCCACCGAGCAGAAGGAGTTGGAGCTGCAGGTGACGCCCGCTAGCGCGGGACCCTATGCGCCTGGCGAGACGGTCACCTATGACGTGAGCGCAGCGGAT
>CAYOBT010000263.1:0-4426 GCA_964402205.1 uncultured Anaerolineales bacterium | reverse complement strand
TGCCATGCTCCGTCTCGTGTCCCATGCAGATGGATGGCCGTATCGATGCCGCCCCAGTAGGCCAAGACCAGCTCTGGTTTGTGAGCTGGCGTTCCCAACAGATGGCGCAACTGCCGCCACAGATCGTTCACATCCTCGTAGCCAACTAGCCGCTCCACCCCGCGGTAGAGAGCCTGGCTGAGAGGACTGGTTACGTACTTGGCTGCCACCAAGCCCACGGTAGCGATGTTCATTGGCGCGAGTCGCTCGGCCAGGGTGGGCCCGCATAATAGGCGCGTCGGATCCAGGCCCCAATCGATGAGCGTCTCGTCACCGGCTCCATAGACCGGCCGCATGGTGAGCATCTCAGCAAGAACGCCAAACTCCCGCAGCCATAGCTCATAGCCTAGCAGCCCATGTTCCGCGGGCGATACCCCCGTCACCCACGTGGATAGCGAGGTGGCCGTGGTGCTAGGACAGACCGCCGTCAGGGGAAGCAGCACGCCGCGGTTCGCCAGATCCCGCCAGATCGCCGCACGAGGATCATCGAGCATCTGTCGCAGGTAGAGGTATCCCAGCGCATCCACGAGTACCAAGACCACGCGGCGGACTGGGCCGTCGAGATGCTCCCAGTAGCAGCGCTCGACGGGCGGCTGCAAGCCTGCTACTTGCGCCCCGAGCAGCGTAGCCGCCGTCGCAGGCACGTTCGCCAACGAGCGCCCCGCGTAATCAGGAAGGAGCCACGAACCGTCCCCCAGCTTCTCCGAAAGACCTGGCACCGTACGCCATCTCAGCTCCCGCTCCAACGCCGTTGCGAGATCGTTGCCCATGTCCGATACCTCACTCTCTTTGATGTGACCCTCTCAGTGTAGCGGCCTACGTCATCTGCTGCTAGCAAGGTTGCTTGCAGTGGCCCAGAAGCTATAATCTGCCCTGTAAGGGGGTCGCGGCAGCAAAGGAGGATGCCTCATGGATCGCGTACGCTTTGGAATCGTCGGCACGGGCGGCATGGGGACTGGGCACGCCCACAGTCTCCAAGAGATGCCCGAGGGAGACCTCACCGCCGTATGTGATATCGTGCCAGCCGTCGCCAAGTCTGTAGGCAAAGAGTTCGATGTCCCGTATTGCACCGCCTATCAGGAGCTGATCGAGCGGCCAGACGTCGATGTCGTCGTCGTGGCGACGCCGCACTATTTCCATCCAGAGATCGTCATCTATGCCATGGAGCAGGGCAAAGCCGTCATTTCGGAAAAGCCCATCGCGGTTACCGTCTCTGCCGCGGATGCCATGGTGGAAGCCGCCAAGCGAACCGGCACGCCCTTTGCGGTCATGTACCAGAGCCGAACTGAGCCTGTGTGGCGAGCGGCCTATGACCTCGTGCAGAGCGGACGCCTGGGCGAGATCTATCGCACCATGCTTGTCTATGCCGACTTTCGTAGCCAAGCCTACTACAACTCTGCCGGCTGGCGCGCCACGTGGGCAGGCGAAGGTGGCGGCGTTCTGATGAACCAAGCACCCCACTCGCTGGACAGGTTCGCCTGGCTCGGCGGATTGCCGGACAAGGTCACCGCCTACACGGCGACCGCCATGCACCGCATCGAGGTAGAGGACGTCGCCTCGGCCATCCTTTCCTACCCCAATGGCGCCACCGGTTATATCTACTGCTCCACCACAGAAGCGCCGGGCACCAACCTGATGGAGATCTCGGGCGAACGCGGCAAGCTGCGCGTCGTCGACCAGGAGCTCCGCTTCTGGGAGATCCCCCAAGGCGTACGCGGGTTCAGCGACTCGACCGAACACATGTGGGGTGGCCCCGAAGCCAACGAGGTCGAGGTCGAGCTACCCGAGTGCGACAGGGGACACATTGCCGTGCTACGCAACATGGCCAACCACCTACTGCGCGGCGACGAGCTGCTGACGCCAGGCGTCGAGGGCATCAACAGCGTGGAGCTCATCGATGCCATGATCCTATCGGGACACACTGGCGAGGCCGTTGGCATCCCCGTGGACCGCGAGCGCTACGACGCCTTCCTAGCGGATCGTGTCGAGGAGTCGCGGCCCAAAGAGAGCGAGGGACCAGACCGCCGCGAGACGGACCACGTCCACGTCTAGCCGCCCAGAACCGTGCGCAAGAGCGGGGCCCCATCGATCGGCGGGGCCCCGCACCCCCTACTGCCCATCCGGCTGACGGCTCCAGACGCGTAGCCCAAACCTGCTCAGGTAGATAGGGATCGGCTGAAATAGAGGATTCGTCTCCTCGATGGCTCGCAGCATGGCTCGCTTCTGACTCATCAACGCGCCAGATAGCAGCGTGATGGATCCCCCCTCTCCGCCAGCGCCATTCACCTTCCACCCCAGAGCTCCGTACTCGCGCGCGATCGCGACGATCTGGTTGGCCTCGCCGCTGATGAGCTGAGGATGCAAGTTGCGCTGGGCATCGGTATTAGCCACCATGGCTGCACCCAAGGCGTCGAGATCGCCAGCATACAGCGCATCCCGCGAGCGATCCGCGCAACGTCGCAACGCCTCCAGCTTGGGGTTGTCGGGACCAGCATCCTCCAGATCACGGATGACCATCTCATGCACCTGGCTCGAGCTGTGCGAGCGCCCCAGGAACACCAAGGCCAGTCGCCGCTCAAGCTCCCACCAGACAGGATTCGACACATAGATGGGAGACACCGACGCATACGGGTACTCGAACATGTCGATATAGTTCACGCCGCCAAAGGCCGAGCAGAGTTGGTCCTGGATGCCAGACTGCTGATGCAGGATCTTGGTCTCGATGTGATGGGCGGTGTAGGCAACCTGGGAAGGCGTCATGCCACCGGGCGTGAGGCGATCGAGAGCACCCACAAGCGCCACCGTAACAGCAGCCGAGGTGCCCGTAGAGCAGCCAGCGGGCGCCTCGGAAAAGATCGAGATCTGCACCGCGAGATTGTCGGGCACTCCCATGTGGTCAATGGCAGCCTCCAAGAGCGGGTGGTGGATCCACTCGTGCTTCTCATGGCGGGGCAGCACCGCATACCGATCGCCAAAGTTCTCCGCGTGCAGCACGACGCGATGCTCCCTGTCCGATCGCGCAAAGACCTGGATCTGCACCTCGACATAGGGGTACACGCCGATATTGAAGATGCGCCCGTGTTCCGCGAACCACGTATCCGTCCACCCTCCGTTATCGCATATGCGGATGGGCGCGACGCTGTTGATGATGCGCCTGGGTGCCTGAGCCTCAGCCATGGGGGCCTCCTTGCCTTGAACCTTCATGCCTATTCTAGAACGTACTCTCCCCGTGTCCAGCCCTTGCCCGTCGAGTCGGTAGACGCGGCTGGTAGCTTGATGGTAGAATCGAGATGAGCTTGGCCTCGCGATGCCCGCTATCAAAGGAGATGTGCACCCATGACCGCGACGAATGTCTTTTTTCTGATCTTGGACTCGTTTCGACAGGACCATATCCGGTTCTACAACCCAGATGCAACGCCAGACACCCCCAATCTCGATGCGCTCGCGCGAGACAGCGTGGCCCTCGACAACTGCTATCCCGAAGGCTTACCGACGATCCCTGTGCGAACGTGCTGGTTAACGGGCGAACAGACGCTGGTGCACCGTCCCTGGCAGCCTCTCACCAAAGAGGACCGCTCGCTGCCCGAGCTGCTCTCCCAAGCCGGCTATCGCACCGGCTGCTTTACCGATTGCTACCACTATTTCAAGCCCGACATGAACTTCCACCGGGGTTTCCGCACTTGGGAGTGGGTCCGTGGTCAAGAGTACGATGCCTATCGCAGCGCGCCTCTCACCAAGCTCGACCTCGAGGACCATGTCAAGAACACGTACACACCAGAGTGGCGACGCATCGTCGAGACTGCCCTCAAGAACGTCGAAGAGTTCGAGACGGCTGACGATCATTACTGTGCCCGCTTGGTCAGAAAAGCCAGCGCGTGGGTGGAGCGCAACCGGGACGATCAGCCCATGTTTGTGTGGATGGACTCTTTCGACCCGCACGAGCCATGGACGCCACCAGCAACGTTTGACCTCTACACGGATCCCAACTATCAAGGCAAACGGCTCGTGCTGCCGCCCGGCGGGCCTGCCGACGTGCATTTTACGGCAGAAGAGATCGCCTACATCCGCGGTCTCTATGCCGGCGAGTGCGCCTACGTCGATCACTATGTCGGGCGCTTTGTGCAAACCCTCAAGACGCTGGGCCTCTATGACGACGCGCTCATCATCTTGCTCGCTGATCACGGTCATCCCCTAGCCGATCACGGCAAGTTCCTCAAAGGGCCCGACCGGATGTACAACGAGCTCCTAAAGGTACCTTGCCTGTTCAAGCTCCCGGGAGGCGCCAATGCTGGCATGCGCACCGATGCCCTGGCATCCTTCCATGATGTCCTGCCGACGCTCCTAGAGATCGTGGCACCGCACACCGGGGGTGACCCGATGAGCTCTC
>CAYOBT010000262.1:0-4434 GCA_964402205.1 uncultured Anaerolineales bacterium | reverse complement strand
AGTCGCCGAGGCCATCCTTGCACGCACTCGCCAGGGCAAGCGTTTCAGCATCGTCGCGGTAGCCGAGGGCGCACGCCCCATGGGACACGACGATCACGATCACGATGATGACGAGGACGATCTGGAGGAGGCGTTCCACCCGCATAGCTTGCGGCTGGTCCAGCGGCTGGAAGAGATGGCAGAGATCGAGGTGCGTTTCACGGCCCTTGGCCATCTGCAACGAGGCGGCTCCCCTACGCCATACGACCGGCTCCTCGCTACGCGTCTGGGCACACGCTGCGCGGAGCTTATCGCGGATGACGTGGGGGGGGTGATGGTCTCCGTGCGGGGCGACGAATGCGTGCCCGTGGCGCTCAAGGACGTGGCCGGGGAGCTGCGCACAGTGCCGCCCGATCACCCATGGATCGACGCCGGTCGCGCGGTGGGGACCTGTTTTGGCGACTAGGGGTCAGCCCCTGCAAAAGGGGACAGAGCGCACGCCGGGCCGACTCGACGTGCGCTCTGCGCTGGGGGGGAGTATGCGATTCCGTGCTGGGGAGCGAGTTGCCCCGCCACCCACCAGCGCCCATAGGATAGCACACGGTGCTCGATGGTGGGTTAGCGTGAGGCAAAGGTTTGGTTAACGGGTGGTTAAGGCGCGGGAAGCTTTCGCCGAATTTGTTTCGGTGGCCGGTCACGAGCTTGCCTGACAGCCTGCTTGCGGTATGATCATCACCATGGATGGCGCACATGGCTGCATGGCGATCGTGGGGTAGCTGAGGGGGCAACACGCGTGGACCTAGAAACAAAAGAGCTTACCTACGCTGAGCGGCTCGATCTGCTTCGCAAGGCCAAGATGGAGGCCAACGAGGCCAAACAGGTTGTTACCGGCTACCTGAACGCCGATGACCTGGCCATCATCCTGCCCCCTGAGGATCGCCGCAAGGTCACCGAGGCCATCAGCGGATCCGGCCAGAAGATCACGGACGTCCTCCTCGATGGCGTCGAGATGGTGAGCAACCATCCAAACGGCGCGTTCTACGGGCCCCGAGCCGCGGGCGAGAACTTTTCCCGGCTCTTGCGCGCGCATCCACCCTATGTGGATCCTAGAGCGTCGCTCGCGGGCGCCTATATGGCCAACTACAATTCCTACCGCAAGGGCGGGTGGAAGCCCGAGTTCGACTATGCCTGGCTGCACGAGGATCAGGAGCGCTACGGGCTGATCACCGGCATTGGCGCGACGCAGCACTTTTGCCAGGATCTGGCTATCGGGCTGGAGTTGGGGTGGGACGGCATTCTGGCCAAGATCGCGCGTGGCCGCCAGGTCCATCCAGAAAGCGAGGCTTTCTACGACGGGCTCGAGGCGGTGGCGCGCGGCATGCAGGATTGGATCGCGCGCACGGCCGAACACGCCCGCGAGCTAGCGGCTACCGAGCAGCGACCTGGTCTGCAACGCAACCTCCTCGAGATGGCTGAGATCAACCAGCGTCTGGTGACCGAGCCGCCGCGCACCTTCCGAGAGGCGTGCCAATGGATGGTCTGGTTCCAGATGGCGGCGCGCATGTACAACGGCAGCGGCTCTCTGGGCAAGCTCGATCTTTTGCTGGAGCCTTTCTACCAACGCGATGTCGAAGCGGGCATCCTGGGCGATGAGGAGGCCATCTTTCACCTCGCGTGCTTGCTGCTGCGTGACACGGCCTACATCCAGCTCGGCGGGCCAGATGGCGATCGCAAGGATGTGACGGGTCCCGTTTCTTATCTCGTTTTGGAGGCCGCTCACCGGCTCAAAATCCCCTGCAACGTTGGCGTCTGCGTCGGCGAGGACGTCGATCGCAGCTTGCTACGCCGCGGCGTGGAGATTCTGCTGGAGGACAAGCTGGGCGTGCCCAAGTTCCTGGGCATCGATAGCTTTGTGCGGGGCTACATGCGGAACGGCTATCCTTTTGAGGTGGCGTCCAAGCGGGCCTACGCGGGCTGCCACTGGTGCGCCATGCCCGGCCGCGAGTACACGGTCAACGATTGCGTCAAGATCAACCTGGGCGCCGTGTTTGTCGCGGCCTGGGACGATCTGTGTGCTCTGCCCGAGTCGGAGCGCAGCGTCGCCGAGCTTTGGGAGCTGTTCCAGACGCACCTCAAGCGGGCGGTGGCGGTCATCGCGGAGGGTCTCGACATCCAGGTCGAGCACATGCACGAGGTGTTCCCCGAGCTCGTGCTGGATCTCCTGTGCCATGGCCCCATCGAGAAGGGCATCGATGCATCGCATGGCGGCGTGGAGCACATGAACCTGTGCGTGGATGCCGCCGCTCTGGCGACAGTGGCCGATTCGCTCGCCGCGCTGGAGCAACGTGTGCAGGACGAGGGGCGGGTGACGTGGGACGAGCTGCGAGTCTACCTAGATGCCGATTGGGCCGGCCCCGAAGGGGAGCGAGCACGCCTGATGATGCGGAGCATCCCGCGCTATGGGACGGGCGGTGCCCCTGCCGATGATTGGGCCCGGCGCGTATCGGACCTGTTCACGTCCCTGGTCAAGGCGGGCCCGACGCCGGCAGGCCACAACATGATCCCTGGCATCTTTTCCTGGGCCAACACCATCGAGATGGGGAGGGACCTGCCTGCGACGCCCAACGGCCGGCATGCCGGCGCTCCCATCTCGCACGGGGCCAACCCAGATCCCGGCTTTCGCCCTGACGGAGCCCCCACGGCGCTGGCAGTAGCTATCGCGGGGGTGCAGCCGGGCTGGGGCAACTCGGCGCCCATGCAGATCGAGGTGGACCTTGGCACGGCGAGCGATCGCGATGCCGTGGAGCACGTCATGCATCTCATCGAGACGCACTGCCAACTGGGGGGCACCCAGATCAACATGAACGTGGTGGATAGGGACAGGATCCTGGCGGCCCACGAGGATCCGTCGCTCTACCCCGACTTGATCGTCCGCGTGACGGGCTTTTCCGCCTACTTTAACCGGCTATCGCCCGAGTTCCGCCAGTTGGTGGTGGACCGTATCATCAGTGAGGGCTAGGCGCTCTTACTCGCAAGGCAGATAGATGCGGAACAAGGTTCCTTTGCCGGGGGCGCTATCCACCGTGATGGCGCCCCCGAACTGCTTGATGGTGCCATGGACCATGGCTAGATCAAGCCCGGTGCCTTCGGCCATGCTTTTGGTGGTAAAGAACGGCTGGAAGAGGTGATCGAGGGTATCCTCGTCCATTCCGCGTCCCGTGTCGGCCACGCTCAGCACGACATAGTCGCCTTGAGCCAGACGGAGAGCCTCCGTGGCAGGCTCGCGCACATGCCGTCGCTTTGTGCTGATGTGGAGCCGTCCGCCATCTGGCATGGCGTCTCGAGCGTTTCCAGCCATTGTCGTGAGCACGTGCTCCATCTGGCGTGCGTCCGCCTGGATGGTCCCGACCCTATCGCCTAGGTCGAGCCGCACTTGGGTGTCGGGGCCCAGCATCTCGAGCAGCTCGGGCGTCATGCGGCGAATGAGACCATTGAGGTCCACGGCCGCCACCGATAGCATCTGCTTCCGACTGAAGGCTAGCAGTTGGTGCGTGATCTCGGCCGCACGCGTGCCCGCAGCCAGGACCTCTGCCATGTCCGCTCGGAGCGGGCTTGTGCTGGGAAGTGCATCGGCGATGATCTCGCCATAGCCGTTGATGACGGTGACGAGATTGTTGAACTCGTGGGCCATACCGCCTGCCAGGCGGCCGATGGCCTCCATGGTCTCTGCCTCTTGTAGCTCCCGCTGGAGCGCTAGACGTCCCGAGATGTCGTGGACAAAGGCGCAGTCAAACTCGCGATCGCCGAACTTTACATAGTTGTGAGTGATCTCTGCAGGAATCTCGCTACCGTCGTGGCTCACGACGACCCCTTGCGTCACCACAGCACGCCTTTGCCGCAGTTGGTCCATGGTCTGTGTCGACCCCGGGGTTTCTCCATCGTGCTGAAGGACATCGGTCACGGCCATGCCCAGCAGATCCTGCGCCTCGTAGCCCAACCGGTGGAACGCGCTGGCATTGGCGTCCACGATAGTCCCGCTCGGATCCAGCCAGAGGAGCAGGTCAGACGCGCGGTCGATGGAGACACGCGTACGGCGCAGGTCGTGCTCGATCTTGCGTCGCTCTGTGACGTCTTGGAGGAGGATGGCAAGCTGGTCCTGCGTGGGCTGAGAGACCGCCACCTCGATCCATCGCTGCCTGTCAAGGTCATGGGCCAGCACGCGTCCGCGTGCGCGATCGTCCGCAGCGCGCTGCAGCAGATCGTCCCAGCTAGGTTCTAGGTGGGGCATGGTCTCACTGAGCGAGTGTCGCAGGTCGTCCCGCGATAGGCCAGTGATCCGCTCAAAGGCGGGGTTCATTTCCAAGAGTCGGCATGCCGGGCCGGTCTCGTCCGTCGAAGGCATGTCGCACAAGGCAAAGCCGTCGCTCATCGTCTCAAAAAGGAGCCGATGGCGTC
>CAYOBT010000261.1:0-4455 GCA_964402205.1 uncultured Anaerolineales bacterium | reverse complement strand
CTCATCGTACAGACGCCGTCCAATCAGAAAGACCAGCAGCACGCTGATGAGGTCCATGCCGCCCGACATGGCGCGCCCGACCAGATAGACGCCGCTGTATCCGACAAAGCCCGTCACCTGGCCCAGGAACTTGGCCAAGACAAGCGGGAAGAGCCCATACACGTACATGCCATGCGGCGTGTTGTAGGGGTTGAGCGGGTTGATGCCGGTATCGAGATACTCGCCCAAACTGGCCGGCCACCAAAGGCTGTTCTCCACCATCGTCAGAAAACGTTCGTCTGGGTGGAGCTGCTGACCCTCGTCCCAATCAAGCCCCGTGAAACGCAGCCAGGCGCCGAACACGAGGATCAGCAAGAGCACCAACCACACCAGCGTGGCTCGACGTTCGCGCGCTGTGATCCAACGCCAAAGGGACCCGATCGCGTCCCAGAGCCCCTGCCAATCCGAGGTGACTGGACCCGTGGCAGTGTTCTGCTCAATGAGGGAACGGCTTGGCGTCAAGCTATTTCTCTCCATAGAACGTGACGAACTTTTCGCGGCCCTCGTCATCCACGTGGGTGACCGCCACCCCACGAGGGAAGGCCAGCTCCAAGGTGGTTAGCGAGACGGTGTCCTCCGGAGACAGGATGACCATTCGCTTGCCCGGCTCCTCATCCAGCGGCGGCTCGCCTGCAACGAGAGAAGGCAGCTCGCGCTCAACAGGCAGGGATCCGCGCTCAAGCTGCGCCCGAACAGCGTTGCCGTCATAATGGTGCGGCCAGATCACGGTATAGACGGGACCCTCGTGCGCAAAGGTGTCAATTGCACGCGCCATCTCCAGCGAGATAGAGTAGTTCCCAGCGGGAAGGTGCTCGCGGTATGTGCCATAGTAGGTCTCCCAAGCGCTGACCGTCTCCCCGGCGAATAGCGTGAGCACCAATGCGAATGGGGCCACACAGGCCACCTTACCCGACTTGGCGAAAGCCGCCAAGGCCCGCCACACCATGCGACGCAGCTCTGCCAGGGACATCGCCGCGAGCGTCAGCGCCGGTATCAACGCCCCCACTGCACGCCCTGCGTTAGGCACCTCGCGCGGGAAGGCTAGCGAGAGCGCGGTCGGCGCCACCATCGCCGGGAAGGTGACTAGCAACGCCATGTGCGCGTCTCGACGCCACCGGAAAAGCGCCCAACCCAAGCCCAGTGGCAAGAGCAAAGCTGGCACGTACCCGAGCTGTCGCAGCCCCGGCACATTGCTAGTCGCAATGCTATCGCCCCTCACGTTGAACATGCCCGCCGCGCGCCAAGCATTCCGCGCCAAGACCGCCAAGGGATGCTCCGAAAGGGCCACCTCTTCGCCCGTGAGACGCGTCGCCACCCGGAAAAAGTAGATGTCGGGATTCGCCACGGCGAACGCGGCCAGCGGCAAGGCCACGTAGAGCATCACGATGAGTAACAGAGCCAGTCCCTCAAGGCGCTCACGCGGCCAGGCGGTTCGGTCCCTCAGCCTCTCGCCCAGGATGAGCATCGCGATCCATGCGGGCGCGATCATGAACGCATTGTAGCTATGCAGCCCCAACCCTACGAGCAAGCCGCCTAGCGCATACCAGTGTCGCCCGCCAGTCCGTCGTGCCCGGAGCCAGGCCCACAGGGCCAACGCCACCAGAAGCGGCATCACGCTGAGTCGATAGCCCATGCGGGTCAGGATCACATGCCAATGCGAGACGGCCAGCATGGCGGCCGCATAGACGCCCACCTCGCGGCTGTGCACCTCGCGCCCCAGCAAGTATACCGCAGGCAGTGTGACCACTCCCAAAGCCCCACTGGCAGCCTTGATCGTCCAATGGCTCAGGCCAAGTATCCGCGCCGGCAAGGCAGCCAGGTAAAAGAACAAGCCTTCTCGACCGGGCCACGAGGGGAAGAACACGGCATAGTCGCCCTGCAGGATCTGCGCGATGTTGTCCTGGATCAGCGGTAGGTCGCATCCCATCTCGGCGGGCAACTCGCGCAGGCGATAGAACCGAAAGACACACCCCAGCAGCACGATCCCCAACAGCGCCACACCGTGCCACGTGAGCCCTACCACGTCGGAGCTGAGCCAGTCGCGCGGAGGCGTGACACCTTCATCAGGCCACGCAGCCCACGCTAGCAGCGCAAGACCTAGCAACCAGGCTGTCCCAGCCCACCACGTCACACGATTGACGGCAAAGGCTATCACACCCGTCAGCCCCAAGCCGTAGGCTGCCAGCACTGGCCACCAGCATCGCGGGCCGCTCGACAAGGCTCTCAAGGCGCCCTGGCCGCCGCCGGGCACGTCTCTAGGCGAGCTAGCAGCGAACACGCCGCCGCCCACGATCAGCAACACGACGCCCGTGGTTACGGTCCCCGCATCGACGAGCCGTTGGCCGACCGCAGCAAGCAGAGCCCCAGCAAGCGCAGCGGCCGCGCCAAGCCTGCCCATTCGGACGCTGGCCGATGGCATCCTCTAGCCCTCAACCAAGTAGCTGGCGAACAGCACCTGGCCCGTCTCGTCCACGTGGCGGCGCAACGTCCCACCAGGATAACGAGCCTCGACCGCCTCTAGTTCCCACGAGCGTTCGGGCAGCACGATGAACACGGTCCTGCCGAACGCCTCTGGGACATCTTGTTCCGATAGCATCGCTTCTACGACGTCCTCCCCCTCCACATCGGGGTTCAGGTAGGGGATGGTGGCAAAGTCATAGTAGATGCGAGGAGCGCCCATCATGTAGCATGTGACCGGGTCTCCCAACCGTTGAAGGTGCCGGGCCACGCCATGCGCCACGTGCGTGTTGGGTCCGCCATAGACCTCGAGCGGCGTGTAGGTGTGCAGATAGTACCGCGCGCTGGAAACCGATAGCCCCACCATTACGAGCCCCGACAAAGCAGCCGCAGCGGATGCTGGTATGGCACACACGCTCCCAAGCCGCCGAGACAGATCATCGACGCCCAGTGCAACGAGCGTCACGGCAGCAGGGATAGCCATCACATAGCGAGGGCTGGACGGAGGATTCTCCAGCAACGCGCCCCCCAGTAGCACAACAAGCGCCATCCATATCAGCAGGAGGGCTTCCCCGGCATACTGCCAACGTCGTGCCGCCGCCAGCAAGCCAAAGAGAAAGAAAACAGCGCTGCCTAGTCCTAGCAGCGGAATCGTCGCGCGATAGTGAAAAGTGGGATCCGTGTAATAGACCCATCCAAGGGCCGCCTTGGCAAGTTGCCCCAGGAAGACCGTCAGCTCGCTCACGCCTCGACGGGCGGCCTCCCCCGCCAGCCATCCAGAAGGGCCAATCGCTAACATTCGCCAGCGTGCCATCATGTCCGCAGGATGCGCTCGCCAGAACATGGCCAGGGGCGCGGCGGATATCACGGCGCCCACGGCCACCAGCACCAACAGGGGCAACGCACGACGCAAGGAACCCCGCTCACCGCGAGATACCAGCAGCACGTAGGCAACCATCAAGATCGGCACCATGCGTGCGCCCATGTAATAGTAGGCCCCCATGCCCCCACACAAGCCCGCTAGCAACGCCCAACCTCGGCTCCGCTCCGTGATCGCCCGATCGAGGCCGTAGAGCGCCGCCAGCGCCAGAGCGGGATCCCACGCGTTGTTCATGCCGAGTCGGCCAAAGTGGATGGCAAAGTGATAGCCCGTCAGCATCATGGTCGCCAGAAGCGCCACGCGCCGGCCGAACAGGCGTCGAGCCCAGAGATACAGCAGCGGCACCGTGAGCGTGGACACGAGCGCCGAGCTGATGCGGAGCGCGGACACCGTGCGCCCGAATAGCCACACGAAAGGCGCCTGCATGAAGAAATAGAGCGTGGGATGCGAGAGCCATCCTGTCGCGAACGGGTTGCTGAGCCGCCCGGCCAACACCCTCGCCGCCTCCAAGCCCATGGAGGCTTCATCGCCCGACAGGACCGTCGGCACACTCTCTAACGACCAGAAGCGTAGCCCGCCTGCGACCAACATCAGGCCGACCACCGCAACCGTCTCGGGAGATGGTTGAGAGACACGCATGGCGAGGCGCCTAGACCAGTCCTTCAAACCCGACCAGTTGGCCGTAGCGGCCACCGCGAGGAGCATCGAGGCAAGCCATCCTGCGAGCAGATCCCAGCGCGCATCGAGCGGCTGGCGACGCAGCGAGGCCCCTCCTACGAGAAGGCTACCGACCACCGCACATGCCAGCAGCCCAAGCCTCAACCAAGAGCGGCCCATAAGAAACCAGAGCCGGTTGACCAGTCCACGCTCGTCCTCGCGTCCTTGCCTGGCCATCCGACGCGTCGCCCATAGGTAGGTGCCAAACGCCAGAAGCCAGACCAGTGCGCCGCGTAACAGGGCGTCCTCGCCATAGCACCACAGAGTTTGCGCGGCCACACCCAGCAGCAGCGCGAGGACGATCAGCACGGATGTCTGACGACGGCCACTGGAGACCATGCCATCAGTCCTTGGTGGCGAGC
>CAYOBT010000260.1:0-4465 GCA_964402205.1 uncultured Anaerolineales bacterium | reverse complement strand
GAAGCTGTCGCCATGCTTGCCAAGATTGCCGCCGCCATCGAACCCCTGCGGCCGAGGCAGGCGATCCGCGAAGCGATCGAGCCGGCCAGCAGCAGCACCCCAAGGCCACAGGATCTCGTCGTGCTGGGTGTCGAGGCCATCTTTCGCCATACCTCGCCGGCAATCGTCCTCGTGCCCACCAGAAGCGGCACCACCGCGAGGAGGATTGCCCGCTTCAGGCTTCCGGTATGGATTGCCGCTGTAAGCTCTCTGGCGACCACTTGCCAGAATCTCCAGTTCTCCTATGGCGTCCATGCCGTGCATACTCCCGAGCTCCCCGAAGACTGGGAGTCCTTTGCCCGCGAGTGGCTCCGAGAACATGATTTGGAAGGTGATCTCGTGGTCCTGATCGAGGGGCCGTCTGAGAGGCACCCCGAAGCGAACGATCGGATGGAGATCCTGAACCTGCGGAAAGGCCAAACGCAGGACGACAGCCGGTGGCTTGATGCCTGAGCCACCGGACGCCAGGCGTCAGTAGGATGACGATGGCCTCAGGCGCAGAACCAGGACAGGCCGTCCACTAGCGTGAGCGAGCGGTCTGCGTGGGCCGCCAGAGGCATCAGGCAACGGAGAGAGCCATGTCCGAGCTGCCATGGTACCGTCGGCACACGATCTATGTCGGAGACCCCAGCGAACGGACGTTGTGTGTCGTTGGCGATCTGGACGGCGACGGCGTGCCCGAGATCGTGATTGGCGCTCGGCGCCCGACGGAGGAGCTGTTTTGGCTGGATCGCACCCAAAGCGGTGCCTGGGAACGCTATCTGATGGATCGCGATTGTGGGCAGATCGAGGCCGGCGGCGCTCTGGCGGACCTCACCGGCAACGGCAAGCTCGATTTCGTGGCGGCGCACGACGCTGACGGCGACAGGATCTTCTGGTGGGAACAGCCCGGGGATCCCACGCAGCGATGGATACGCCACGGGATCTTCCAGATGCCCGCCAACCAGTCGCACGATCAGTTCGTTGGTGACCTCGATGGCGATGGGCGACCGGAGCTCTACTTCTGGAATCAGGGATCGGGGACTCTGTTCTGGGTCCCTGTGCCAGATGATCCGCGCCTCTCGCCGTGGGACGGGGTCCGTCCGGTGGCCATGGGTGTGGGGCGCGAGGAGGGCATCGCGGCAGCAGACATTGACGGCGACGGGCACCCCGATCTCGTTGCAGGCCAGTCCTGGTATCGCCTAGGTGCCGATGGCACATGGGAACGCCATCGTTACGCGGAGAGCTATGTCTCGACGCGCTTGGGTGTCGCGGATTTCGACGGCGATGGTCGCGCTGAGATCGTGCTATCAGAAGGTGACGCGAGCTTTGTGCGACCCGAGGCCCCCTACGGCCGTCTCGTGCACTGCCGCCCTGGTGACGACCCAGAAGGCATGTGGAACGCGACCGTCTTGCACGACCATCTGCTCGATCCCCACTCGTTGCTGGTGGCGGATTTCGTCGGCAACGGGTGGCCGGATGTCTTTGTGGGAGAGCTGGGTTCGCCCAACGGCGACCATCTCCACCCACCCGCCCTGCGCGTGTTTCTCAACAGAGGAGGCACGTTCCGGGAGCAGATCATAGACGTGGGCGTGGGGGGCACACACGAGGCGAAGCTCATCGTGCTGGACCTGCGTCTCGGCATCGTCGGCAAGCCCTACCGCAATCTGGGAACAGAGGCTCCGCGAGGACCGGACGTGGACTGTGTCAATCTCTGGCTTCCCGAGGACTGAACCCGCTTGGCACGGTAGCGAGGTGATGTCGCTCAAAGCCCAGCGGTTCCCTAGAGCTACGCCTCGTCCTGTCGAGTCCGCGTCCACCTCTCTCGGGCACTCTTTCACATGGCCTCGCCATGGTCCCTGAACTCGCCTTGACGCCAGGCCGTCGTGGCGATGTGATCCCTTTGCAGGACTCTAGGGGCCAAAGCGACCCTCTGGAGCTAATCCTAGATGGGCAGCCCGGCGCACCAGAGCTAGCCGGCGCAAGCCAGAGGACACCTGTTCGGGGGAACGGATCGTAGAACGTCCGAGCTGGTGAGCGGCAGGCGATCAGAGGTCACTTGGGTCCTGCATCTTTGGGGCCGCCACCAGTCTCCTGGTGGCGGCCCCATTTTCGATGCTGCACCAAGCGCCTGATCGGTTCGTCACCGTCAAGACTGCCACGATCAACGTGGGCAGGCGGGCATCCGTCATATGGAGCCGCCTTGGCCTACACCACACGCCAAGACGAGCGCCTGAATCCCAGGCGCGCTTTGCACCAATGCAGATGGATTGTGGCCGCCCGAAGCTGGGATGGCTGCCCCGCCCCAACCACTCCCCATTACGCTGCACTCGTCACAGCCAGTCGGCCATGGACGCGCCGGCGGCGTGAGGTCCACCATAGGCAGCATCCGCTACTCACGCGGGCCACGGGAGACTTGAGCCCCTGCGTGCAGATCGCCAAGGTCTAGCTTGCACGCCAACCAGATTCGTGATATTATGGAGTTTATCATGTAAGAAATCTAGTATTAGGCGGCGCACACGCTCCCCCAGTGCCGCAAGAAAGCCATCCATGCGCGGCCGCCATGCCAAGCCGGAGCCCAGAGCGCAGGCAGGATCGATGCCGATCCAGAGGTTGGGCCGCCTGCGCCATCGCGCCAAAGCCGACGGACGAGGCCGCTAGACTCTGCGATGGCTGGCCATATCGCCCTCTAGTGGAGGATGGTATCGCTCTTAGGCACAGGTTCGGGAGATGAGGCTATGAAATGCCAGGTCATGGACTATGTGCAGAGGCTGGAATCGCTTCTTGAGGATTGGTCGCGTCCGCTGGGGCGCAGCTTGACCGTCCGCGAGCGCCAGACGCTTGAAGAGATCCTCGCCGACATACGGGATCTATGCAGCAGCTATGAGAACGCGCTCACGCAGTTGGCTGCGTACTGCGCGGTAGGGTCGCAGCAGGGCCAAGACCCCAACGAATGGGAGGCAAGGATCGCGTTCTGCCGCGAGCAAGCTCGTGACGGTCAGGACTGTGAGGTGCTTGATGCAGCGTATCAGAGGCTGCGAGACGCCGTCTCGGGGCTCGTGAGAGGCGAGCGGCAGGCATCGGATCCTGAGCAGAGCGGCGAGCTCACTGGGTCTTTGCCATCCGATGGCACCTAGCAGCGGACCCGTGCCGCCATTGAGATCGATGTCGACGCCGTTGAGGCACCTGTGCTCGCGCCATCATTGATAGTAGCGCGCTCCATGGGGAAACAAACCCGAAAGGAAGGCGAACATGAAATCCCGCTCTGGCTCTGGTGGGTTGGCATCGGCTTGGCGCCTGATGCTGGTAGCGGCCGGGCTCGCCGGTCTTGTCGGCTGCGGCTCACCCCGCACGGCGGTTACGGACGCAATCACCATCGCAACCCAACGACCAACCGTTACCGCCGCGGCTGTAGAGCCGACGCATACCTCCCTACCCTCAGAGGATACGCCCGCGCCGACGGTCACCCAGACGGCCCCCGAGCCGACGCAAGAACCTGCTCAGGCGACGGCGACATCTGCGCCGACGGCCGCACCATCGCAGACAACCATCGATGGCACCGTGAATCCGGACGAGTATCCCGGCTTGGTAGCCAGCGTCGGGATGAGCCTCCACTTTCGCGTCGACGGCGATGACCTCGTGGCAGCCCTCGCCGCGCCCACTACCGGCTGGGTCTCGGTTGGCTTTGCCCCCGATGATGGCATGGCCGGCGCCAACTATGTCTTTGGCTACGTGGCCGAGGGCGAGACCGTTGTCTATGACATGTACGGCACCAAGCCTGGCGGTCCCGACTCGCATCCGCCTGACACCGACCTTGGCGGCACAGACGACCTGCTGGAGACGGCCGGCAGCGAGGTCGATGGCATCACAACCATCGAGTTCCGCATTCCCTTGGATTCTGGCGATGCCTATGACAAGCCGCTTCAGCCGGGGCAGACCTATGTTGTGCTCCTAGCGATGGGTGCCGAGGATGACATGGGCAGCTACCACACCGCGAGAGGCGAGACCTCGATCACGCTGAGCCCATAGCACGGCAGTGGGCGCCACCTAGGCTGGACGGAGCGCTCTGTGCCAGACGACGATGCCTTGCCCAGAGGCGAGATCGGGGCGTGCGTAGCCTCGATTCCGCCTTGGCGCTCCCTAGACCCTAGGGCGCCCTTACTCGCGCCAGCTTCTCCCTGGCGGACGATGGAGCAGCTAACCTTCTCGGTCTCCTCGAGGGCATGGCGCCGATGCATCAGTCCGTTTCGCATCGCGGGGCTGCGGTCCTCACCGACTCGGGGATAGGCATGGCGGCTCAGACGCAGGCGGCGCTGCCGCAGCGGGACGGGCTGGCTAGTGAGGATGATGGCGTCCGCCCCGCGAGGGGGCGCGGGACGGACGGTGGAGGAAACGGATGAGCGACAAGGCCTAGACCAGTTGGCCGTCCTCACGGAGGGCATTCTGC
>CAYOBT010000259.1:0-4474 GCA_964402205.1 uncultured Anaerolineales bacterium | reverse complement strand
CACGGCATGCAGTATTGGCAGCCCGTGCAATAGAGCCGAGCAAGCTCACGGGCCTGATCCATCATCCGGTTGATGGTTTCTACCTCGGTGTCGGAGAGAGGGCCCTGCGACACGGCGGCCACGTTCTGGTCCACCATGTCGGTGGTGCCCATGCCCGAGAGGGCGACGCTGACGCCAGGATGGGCCAGCACAAAGCGGAGCGCCAAGCCGGCGGCGCCGGTCTCGTCGATGGCGAGCTCATCGCGGAGCTGGCTCGGCACGACCGCCAGCCTCCCGCCGCCTACGGGCCCCATCACCACCACGGCCAGGCCGTGATCGTGGGCGTACTGGATGGCCTCCTGATTGGAGCGGTCGAGGTAGTTGTACTGGCAGGTGACCAGTTCAAAGACGCCCTCGTCCACCAGGCGCATGAGGGCCTCGGGCTCGTCGTGGAAGGAAAAGCCGATGTGTTTGGCAAGACCCTCTTCTTTGACGGCCAGCATGTCCTTGATCCAGCCGGTGCGTTCGTCGATCTCGTGCCAGTTGTCCCAGCCGATGCCGTGGAACAGGTAGAAGGTGACGCTGTCGCGATCCAGCTTGTAGAGCTGATGCTCCAGCATCCGGCGGAGATCGCCGGGCTCTTTCATTCTGAACTTGGTGCATTTGGTGGTGAGGACCACCTCGTCCTGGGGGCCGTCCCAGGTGTTGAGGGCGCGGCCAACGGCGATCTCGGATTCCTCGGCGCAGTAGAGAAAGGCCGTGTCCAGGTAGCGGATGCCGGCGTCCAGCGCGCGCTGGATGACGCCGATGGCGGCCTGATAGTCGAGGTACTCTTTGTCGCCGATGGTGGTCATGGGCAGGCGCATGTTGCCAAGGCCGAGGCGTGGGACCTCCAGGCCTGTGTTGCCAAGGGTGGTCGTCTCCATGGGTGCCTCCTCGCTATGGGGCAGCTTGCTTTGAGGAAGGGTATCGTCTCCCCCGATCATAGCGCGGCAAAGGGTGCGAGGGCAAGCGCGGGCGAGGCGCGGACGGGAGGGCACGGCATGCTGTGCCCCTGCCAGCCACATGTGATCGCCGGCCCGTAGGCGCGAATCTCGACCGTCTGCGGGCGAGTGTTCGCCCGTTGGACCGGGGCCTGGGCTGTGAGGCATGGATTCGCCCGCTAGGTGCGAGGATGGGCAGGGCGAACACTGGCGCGGCGGACCGCGCTCAGATTCGCCCCTACCGGCTCACGTGCTACGACCGGCCCGTAGGCGCGAATCTCGACCGTCTGCCGCCATGTGCTGGCCCGAAGGTCCTCCGGCCAAGGGAGGCGTTGACACGGGCTGCCGCGCGGGTAGACTGCGCTGCGAGACTCGGCGTGACAAGGAGGTCTCAATGCCTAGGCCCGATATCGTGTTTCTGCATTGCCATGACCTTGGTCGACACCTCGCGCTCTATGGGGAGGCGGGGCCAAGGGCGCCGGCGCTGGAGCGACTGGCCGAGGAGGGCGTGCTGTTTGAGGGGCTGTACTCCACGTCCACGCTCTGCTCGCCGTCGCGCGGGTCGATCCAGACGGGGCTCTATCCGCATCAGATTGGCCTGTTTGGGTTGTGCAACCGTGCCGGCTGGGATCTGACGCCCGGCATACGTTGCATCCCACACTACCTGGAGGAGGCGGGCTATCGGACGACCCTGCTCGGCCTCCAGCACGAGACCACGGATTGGCACAATCTGGGGTATGGCGAGCGCGTCCCGTTGCCGGCGCGTCATCCTGCGCCAGCGCACTTGGTAGCCCAGCAGACCGCCGACCTGATCGCTGATCTCCCGCCAAGGGATCAGCGTGAGCCCGTGTACCTGAACATCGGCATCTTTGAGCCGCATCGGCACGACTACTGGGACGAGTATGCCGCGGGCGATCCGTCGGCTGTGCGCGTGCCCGGCTTTTTGCCTGATACGCCGGCCGTGCGACAGGACCTGGCCCGCTATGAGGGGCTGATCGGCGCCATGGACGACGCTGTCGGCATGGTGCTTACGGCGCTGGACAAGGCCGGCATGACGCGCGATACGCTGGTCCTATTCACGACGGATCACGGCATCGCTTTCCCAAGGGCCAAGACGACGGTCTATGACGCCGGCATCGGCGTGACCGGGATGGCGCGTTGGCCCGCGGCCATTCGCGGCGGGCGACGGACAGACACGCTCTTGAGCCACGTGGATTGGTTGCCGACGCTTTTGGACTTGGTGGGCATTCGCATTCCCCGACGGTTGGCGGGGCGGAGCTTCTGGCCGCTGCTGGCCGAAGAGCGCGACGTTGCCCGCTCCTTTATCTTTGGAGAGGGCACCTATCAGTCGGCGTATAGCCCGTCGCGCTGCGTCCGCAGCCAAGGCTACAAGCTGATCCGCAACTACCACAGCCAGCCGACACGGTATCGCTCCAGCGCCGAGGATCGCTTCAACGGGATTCTGGGCGTGGAGGACTATGCCTCGGAGACCTGGCTGAAGCGGCCGCTGTGGGAGCTCTACGATCTGCAGGCGGATCCCTACGAGCGCGATAACCGCATCGACGATCCAGGCTTGGCCATGACGCGTCGCCAACTCGAGGAGGAGTTGACCACTTGGCTGGTACGCACGCACGACCCCGTGTACCAGATGTATGCCACGTACCACTATCCCGAAGGTGCAGACACCGCGCCCGCCGATCCTGGGGCGCTGGTGAGCTGGGGGTTGGATTAGGCGACGGGATTCGCGCGGCGATAGAGCCGCAAGGAGGCATCCCACCATGAACGTCGTCGTGATCATGCTCGATAGCCTGCGGCCTGACTATCTCGGGTGTGGCGGCCATCCAGAGTGCCGGACGCCGCACATTGACAGGTTGGCGCGTGAGGGGGCGTTCTTCCCGTGGGCCTATGCCGAATACCCCATTACGGTGCCCTCTCGGACGGCGTTGGTATCGGGCAACTATACCTTTACCAACAGGCCGTGGTGTCCGCTCCGCAGCTATGATCTGCACATGGCCGAGTTCTTTCGCCAGGCGGGCTATGCTACGGGCGCCTTTTCCGATACGCCGTTCTCGGCGGGGGCCAACATGGATCGCGGGTTCGACACGTTCGAGTGGTTTCGGGTGGGCAAGTGCCATCAGCCCGTGGAAGACGTGGATGTCGAGATTCCCGAGGCCATCTATCCGCCGCACGCCTCGGAGAGAGAGCTGGCCTTCTTTCCCAACACGATCAAGAACCGCGCGTATGCCCTACGCACCTATGGACGCGCCTGCCCAGAGTTGCTGTTTGATCGGGCGCTCGACTGGCTTGATGCCCATGCGGACGCGCCCTTTTTCCTGTGGATCGACTCGTTCGAGCCGCACGAGCCTTGGTGCCCGCCGCCGCCGTATGACACGCTGTACCAGGATTCGCCGCCCAAGCGCTACATTCCGTTTCCCGTGGGGCCGTCCAGCGACTGGATGACCGAGGCCGATCTGCGCCATCTGCTGGCGCTCTATATGGGGGACGTGACGCATACCGACGAGCAAGTGGGGCGGGTCACCGATCGGCTGGCGCAGCACGGCATCCTTGACGATACCATGATCGTGGTGCTCTCGGATCATGGCGAGCCCTTTGGCGACCACGGCACGGTGCGCAAATACGGCGCGCCGCTCTATGACGAGCTGTCGCGGATGGTGTTCGTGATGCGCTATCCAAAGGCGGTGCCATCTGGCCTTGAGACGGACGCCCTGGTGCAGAACACCGACCTACTGCCGACGCTGTTGGATCTGCTTGGCCTTTCGTACAGGACGCCCGCGGATCGTGACAGGACCCTGGATACGCTGCCTACGGGGGAGGTGCAAGGCGTGAGCTTGCTACCTCTGCTGCGTGGCGAGGTTAGCGCCGTACGCGACGCTGCCTACTTGGGAGCCTTTGCCATGCACACGGGCATCGTCAAGGACGGGTGGAAGCTGATCGACAACCGCGGCGAAAAGCCGAACGAGCTCTTCTGCCTGCTCGATGACCCCAAGGAGCGCCGCAATCGCCTGGCGACCGAGCCGGAGCGCGTGCGCAAGCTCCATCGCGAGCTGTGGGAGTTTACGCGGCAGTGGTCGGCGATCCTGTCTTGGAGAGATCTCCCCGTGCGCACCACCTAGCCGCGGCCTCGTTCGCGTCGCTTGCGCTTGCCGCTGCCGACCGCCTCTGCGTCGGACCTCTCTGCCTGGAGCTCGCGCAGCCGTGCCCGCAGCCTACGCAGCCGGAACAGGAGCTCCTGCGCCTCGTGGCGATCCGTCTCGCGGTGGATGACGAACTCTAGCGACGCCTGTGGGGCGCCCGTTTTGGCAGGCGGCGTCACGGTGCGTGTGAGAGCGTCATCGGGTAGCGCGGCGGCTTCCACGAGCCGCTCCTCGACGCTGTCCAGCAGTGGGTCGCGCGGATCGAGCCCCAGCTTGAGCATGAGGATGGCGATGGTCCCAGCCATGAGGGGATCATAGAGCTCGGACGCGTCGCGCAGAGCGGGCAGGGCATCTGGG
>CAYOBT010000258.1:0-4493 GCA_964402205.1 uncultured Anaerolineales bacterium | reverse complement strand
TCGCTATGGAGCACGATAAGAAGATCGCCCTCGTCGCACACGACAACAAGAAACGTGACCTGATCGAGTGGGTTCGGTACAACCGCGGTTTCTTGGCATCGCACGTGATCTATGCCACTGGTACCACGGGCAAACTGCTCGAGCTCACTCTGGGCATCGACGTCATTCGTATGAACAGCGGGCCACTAGGCGGCGACATGCAAATCGGCGCCCGCATCGCCGATGGCGAGATCGACTTTTTGATCTTTTTCTGGGATCCTCTAGAGTCAGTGCCGCACGACCCCGATGTCAAGGCCCTACTCCGCATCGCGCAGGTGTGGAACATCCCCGTAGCGACCAACCGCTCCTCGGCCGATTTCATCGTCTCATCGCGTCTCATGGACCAAGAGTACGAGCGCATCCTACCCGACCTTGATGCCTACCTCAGTCGCCGCATCAATGACCTCTAGGGAGCGCCATGCGAATGTCCCCCTACGAGCGAGTCGAGCTCTATATTGACGGCAACAACTTTTTCACACTTTTGCGTGACAACCATCGCTATATCCGCGTGGACTATGCCAAGCTCGCTCACGAGCTTATTGGTGGCCGCTACCTCGTTCGTTCCTACTTTTACACGTCGCAAGTCGATCGTGATATCGACACCGCTCGGTATGACGATCAGGCTCGCTTTCTCCACCGTCTCGGCGAGCTAGAGTACTTTCAGCTTGAGCTGGGCACGTTGGCCCTTCGAGGCGATTCGTACACTCAAAAGGGCACCGACGTGGCCCTGGCTATCCAGATGCTCGAGGGGGCCTATCTTGACCGATACGAGACGGCCATCCTCGTCAGCGGAGACGCCGATTTTTGCCCGGCCGTGCATGCCGTCAAGACGCGCGGCAAGCACGTGGAAGTAGCTTGTTTTGAGCAGGGCCTCGCCGACGATCTCCGAGCCGAAGCGGACCGCGTCATCGACCTGGACTGGTCCATACTCCTACGCGTGCAGCTCGAGGAATAGGACCCGCCCGACGGCCATTGCCCGCCCATTTGTTGACGGTTATCCTGCCGCTCCCTAGAATCCTGCTGAAGGAGGTTCACGTATGCGACAGATCCGTCTCGGCCAAACCAACTTGATGGTCCCCGAAGTAGGCTTTGGGGGCATCCCCATCCAGCGCCTTGCACACCAGGGCGCAGTCGACGTTGTGCAGCACTGCATCGATCTGGGGGTGACATTCCTAGACACGGCCCATGGCTACGGGACAAGCGAGGAACGTATCGGCGAGGCCATCCGGGGCCACCGAGAGGGCCTCATTCTGGCCACCAAGAGCCCGGCCAGGGACGCCGAGGGCTTCCGCCAGCAGATGGAGCTCAGCTTCCAGCGGCTCCAAGTGGACTATATCGACCTGTTCCAGTTCCACAACGTGAGCGATGAGCGTTCCTACGAGCAGATCATGGCGCCGAATGGCCCCTACGACGTCGCTTGCCAAGCGCGCGACCAAGGGCGCATAGGCCACCTAGGCATCACCTCGCACACGCTGGACCTCGCGCTCGAGTTTGCCCGCTGCGGCCATTTCGAGACGCTGATGTTTCCCTTCAACTTTGTCACAAGCGAGCCCGCCAGCGAGCTTATCTCGCTCTGCCGGCAGAACGACGTAGGCTTTATCGCCATGAAGCCCATGGGCGGAGGCCTGCTTAGCGATGCGACGCTCTCGTTCAAGTACCTGCGGCAGTGGCCTGATATCCTGCCCCTCGTCGGGATCGAGCGCCAAGAGGAGATGGACGAGATCGTCGGCATTCTCAAAGGGGACACCGAGCTGACGGCTGATGAGCGCTCGCGCATCGCTGCGCTGCGAGAGGAGATGGGCGATCAGTTCTGCCGACGGTGCGGCTATTGCCAGCCCTGCCCGCAAGGCATCAACATCACGGTGATGATGACGCTCAAGAGCTGGGCGCAGCGGATGCCTCCCGAACAGATCTATGGCGCTTGGGGCCAGGAGCTGGTCGCAACGGCCGAGACCTGCATTGACTGCGGTGACTGCGAGGAGCGTTGCCCCTACCATCTGCCCATCCGCGAGATCATGGACGACGTTATACCTTGGTACCACGAGCAACTGGCACGTCAGCAGGCCTAGCGCCTGCCCCACGATAGGAGCGGATCTTGATGACGGAATCTCAACGCCCCATTCGGCTGTACGTCGGCACCTACACGCGGGGCATCAGCAAGGGCATCTACCAGCTCGCCTTTGACCCGGGAACGGGCAATCTGGAGCAAGTGGACGTCACGCCGGCTGAGAACCCATCCTTTCTCGCTACCGATCCAGCTCGGCGCTGGCTGTATGCGGTCAACGAGCTGCCCGGCAACCGTGGCGACACTATGGGCCAGGTGACGGCCTACCGCATGGATCCGGACACCGGCGCCCTCGAGCGCATCAACGACCGTCCCACCCACGGCACGGTCCCGTGCTATGTGAGCGTGGACGCCACCGGCGCGACGGCGCTCGTGGCCAACTATGGCAGCGGGAGCGTGGCGGCTTACCCCATCGGCGCAGATGGGTCCCTGGGCGAGACCAGCAGTTTGCACCAGCACGAGGGCACGGGCGCCGATCCCCGCCGCCAAGAGGGGCCCCACGCCCACAGCATCGTGCCCGATCCAGCGAACCGTTTCGTCCTAGCAGCCGACCTGGGCATCGACGAGATCCGTCTCTATCGCCTAAATGCCGTGGCCTCGACGCTGACCCCCCAGGAGCCGGCAGGCGTGCCGGTGGCGCCGGGATCGGGTCCGCGCCACCTCGCGTTCTCGCACGACGGCCGCTTCCTGTATGCCATCAACGAGCTTGGCAATACCGTCATGGCCTTCGCGTACGATGGCGGCGAGGGCACCCTGACGCACTTGCAGACGATCGCATCGCTGCCAGCAGGCTGGGAAGGCACCAGCTACTGCGCGGATCTCCACCTGCACCCGACAGGACGCTGGCTCTATGGCTCAAACCGCGGACACGATTCCATTGTGGGCTATGCGGTGGATGCCATCAGCGGAAAGCTGTCGCTCATGGGACACTGGCCGAGCGGCGGGGCCTTCCCGCGGAACTTTGCCATCGCACCTTCAGGACGGCACCTGCTGGTGGCCAACCAGAACAGTGACAACATTCTAGTGTACGCCATCGACGGCGATAGCGGCGCCCTAGAGGCCACGGGGATCGAGTTCTCCGTGGGGGCACCGGTATGCCTCTTGATGCTGCCCCCACGCGACTAGCCTAGGGGTATAGGAGGCGACGCATGGCCAAGGGACCCAGCAAGAAGGAACTGCGGCAGGAGCTCGCCGAGGCCACGGCGTACACGAACCGCCTGACGAAACGAGCCAGTCGCCTGGAGAGCGCCTTGGAGCGCGTCGCCAACCTGCGCGATATCGGGCGAATGGCCGTCGGCACGGCCCGCGATGTCCGTCGCAACCTGGTGATGGCAACCGCGCAGCTAGCACGGCTACTCAAAGATGACATGCCATCGCCATCGGAGCGCCAGCGAGAGAACATCGAGCTGGCCTTGGAAGAGACCAGCAAGGCCCTCTCCAACGTCGAGTCGCTGCTCGCGTTTCGGCGGCAGCGCATCATCGCGCCCGATCGCCTGAAGACCGACGCAGTGGATCTGAACAAGGTGTTGAGGGGCATCGAGGCGTCGCTACACAGGCTCTCGGGCAGCCGTACCAGTATCACCATTGGCGAGCTCGCACAGGAGCTGCCCGACGTGCTAGGCAACCGCCGCCAGATGGAAGGCATGATGATGAGTCTGGCTTCCCACGCGCGACGCACGGCCAAGGCCCACACGTCGGGACACACGCTCATCGTCCTGAACACCGAGCGAGCGACGCTCAAACGACGGCAGCGCCTCAATCTGGTAGAGGCCGCACCGGGCGACTATGCCCTGCTATCGATCCAACTCGCCGGGATCGCCCTGCCCGAGGACGAGATCGCGTCCTTCTTTGACGCCTCGCAGACGGCCAACGACGACCTCACCTGGCGTCAAGAGCTGCGCCGTACGCTACAGGCACTCGGCGGCGGCATGGAGATCACCACGCCTCGGGGACGCGATACGCTCATCCGCATCTACCTGCCCTTCTGGTCGGAGGACGCCTACGCCCCGCAGCCGGTAAGCCCCGCCAAGACGTATCAAGGCGGCACGGAGCGCATCCTGATCGTGGATGACGATGAAGAGGTGCCCTGGGAGGCAGCCAACGCCCTCACAAGCCTCGGGTACACGGTGTACGAGTGCACCGATCCTCGCCAGGCCTTGCAGATGCTCAGGGCCCTCATGCCAGAAGTGGACTTGCTGATCACCGACGACCGCATGCCTGGCCTTACCGGCATGGAGCTGACCGCCGAGATACGACGCGATTACCCAGATCTCCCGGTGCTGTTCATCTCCGGGTACTGGGACGCCTCCAACACGCTGCCCAGCATGGCCATCCGCCAGGAGCTCCTGCTTAGCAAGCCCTTTGACCTGGCCGATCTTGACGAGGCCGT
>CAYOBT010000257.1:0-4494 GCA_964402205.1 uncultured Anaerolineales bacterium | reverse complement strand
CGAGCGAGTGGCAGCCTTTCTCCTAGCACCCCGCACCTGGAACTATCTCATCCGCCTGCGCCAAGCGGATCATGCGCGAGAGCTCGCCGGCCTCTACCAAGCCATCGGACGTGACGCAGCTGCCCTGGGACTCGACGACGGGCCCGCCTATGCGGCAGCCATCGGCGAGCTTGCCGCAGCGCTGGCCCAAACGCCCACCGATGTAGAGCTGCGATCGGCTCTTGCCGAAATCTATCTGGCTAGAAGCGAGATGCAGCCCGGCTTACGCCTGGCTTATCTAGCGCTGGCGATCCAGCAACTCGAAGCCGTTGCGCCGTCGCAGCAGACCGCTGAGGTGCGCGAGCAGCTTGGTGAGCTATACCTGAAAGCAGCGCTGGCCGCGGAAGACAAGGGAGATCCTTTGCTAGCCACGGATCACCTACAGAAAGCCGAGGCACTCATCGGCGGAGAGCTGGTCGACCAACGCCAAGAGACACTGGCAGTGCGCTTGGCACTCTCGCTCGCCGAGCAGGGACGC
Source organism: uncultured Anaerolineales bacterium (assembly GCA_964402205.1). Lineage (GTDB taxonomy): Bacteria > Chloroflexota > Anaerolineae > UBA1429 > UBA1429 > DAIRUQ01. Next base: position 3,977 of record CAYOBT010000257.1, on the reverse strand, counting down.
CTTGACCAGGCGCTCAACGCGCTGCAAGGCCGCATCTCGTCCCAGACCAGGGACGCTCTGCTTCGCTACGCCCCTCCCTTTGCTTCCGTCGTCACAACCATCACCATGAGCAGCGAGATGCGCGTTGCCGAGCAACGATTCCAGCTCTATGGCCCTACGGCTGACGATACGCTTGCGACCTTGGCGGAGCTGACCACGATGCTTGATAGCCGTGACCTCGTGGCGGCACGTCTCGACACCCAACGAGAGACAGCCTTGCTCACGGTTCAAGTAACGTGGCCCGAGATGGACGCCCTACACAACGTCTCGGGGGAGCTTGCAGAGGCGCTGGGCGACGAGCAACTCGTCAGGGCGGTGGTGGCAAGCCCATGGCACACGATACCAGAGGCTTTCGTGAGGGAGCAGGGCCTTTGGCATACCTCGACCCGCTATGAGGAGATCACGGACCTTCGGTACCTTTGGACCTTGTGGGAGAACGAAGCATCGCTGGCCGAATGGCAGACCGTAGAGGTTGAAGCGGCGCTATCCCCGGGGAACGAGCCAACGTTCGAGCAACGGCTAGCCCACTATGCGCTCTCCCAGCAGCGCGATGTCTGGCGCGACATGCCGATCAGCAGCTACTGGATCATCCGGGTTGCTCCTGACAGGGACACCGATGCGCAACCCGTAGGACGTGTGGCCTTTGGCCAGGTAGGACAGACCAGTGCTACGTCGCGTGCGTCCCACCGGGGCAGGCTGCTGGCGGCTGGAGTTGCCGCGATCATCGTTGCGACAGCGATGCTGGCCATCGCAATTGGGGGATGGGGAGGCAAGTAGCGTTTACACTGATTTTACGAAAGTAGGGCCGTCGCTTTACGCCCGTTTTACCGCATCACGCCTCTGCGCCGTATACAATGGGTTCGAGCATGGAGAGCATCCATGGCTTCTAGGAATGGGAAGCTTGGACCCGGAGGTGTACCGATGCGCACAAACAGACGACTCGTTACTATCGTTTCGGCCATCCTGCTGATTGCGGCGCTCGTCCTGCCCATGAGTGCTTCTGCCGGGCGGTACTCGCACCGCATTGGGTTCATGTTTGTGCCCCGGAATACCACGCAGGACTATACGCTGACTGTTGGCGAGGTGAGCGTTACCATCCCCGCGGGAGCTTTGCCGCACGGCGGTCCCGTGCTCGTGCACGTAGTTACCGACTCGGCCGGGCGCTTCCGGGCTGACTTTTTGCCAGACTATACGTTCGCCAAGCCCGTCCTCATGGAGTTCGGCGACGCGCCGTTCGTCTACTACCACGCTGGTAGCGACCTCATCCGGATCGAGACCAGCGATGTCGACGGCGACGGCGACGGCGGCGAAGTCTGGATGGGACATTTTTCCCGATACAGCGGCTGGTTCTAGAGCCCAACCCCGTCGCCAACCAGACAGCATCAAGGGGAGCGCGTGAGCGCTCCCCTTGCCTTTGTGCGCCGCTGCTAACCGGAAAAGCCCTCTCAGAGCTAGCGACTGAGCCACCCGCCATCCACGGCCAGGATCGTGGCATGGCAATAGTCCGACGCGCTCGATGCGAGAAACACGGCAGCGCCAGCGAAATCCGACGGCGCGCCCCATCGTCCCGCCGGAATCCTTGCCAGGATCGCTTCATTTCGGCTCTCGTCAGCAGCAAGCGGGGCTGTCATATCCGTCAGGATATAGCCGGGGATGATGGCGTTCACGTTGACGTTCTTGGCGGCCAACCCATTCGCCAGCGATCGCGTCACGCCCACAACGCCGTGCTTTGCAGCCGTGTACGCCGGCACGAGAATGCCGCCATGCATCGAGAGCGCGGACGCGATGTTGATGATCTTGCCCTTGCCAATCTTCACAAAGTGACGCGCAGCGGCCTGCGAAAGAAACATCACGGTCTTCAGGTTCAGCTGAAGAACCTTGTCCCAATCCTCCTCGGGATATTCCAGCACGGGATGTCGCGTGATTGTGCCAGCCGCGTTTACCAGGATGTCTAGCCCACCCATGTCCGAGACGGCACGGGCGACAAGGTCCTGCAGATCGCTCACACTGGCAGTCGCCAGATCCGTAGGCATGTGGGTGAATCGCTGGCCCATCGCCTCAACCTTTGCGGCCGTATCATCGCAGGAGCCGCGCGAGACCCCCACAATGTCGGCCCCCGCCTCTGCCAAGCCCAGGGCAATGCCTTGCCCGATCCCACGGCTTGCTCCCGTTACCATGGCTACACGATCGTGTAGATCAAAGAGACCCCTCGACATACTGCGCACTCCTTCCACAATCTTGGTCAGCAGAAACAAGAGAAGCCACCACTTGGCCGCGCTAGCTCCAACCGGTAGGCTTTCTAGGGTAGCGTTTCGACACCTCCCATATAGGGGCGCAACGCATCCGGCATACCGATGGTCCCATCCTCCCGCTGGTAGTTCTCTAGGATGGCGATCATCAGCCGCGGTAGCGCCAGACCCGAGCCGTTAAGCGTGTGAACGAACTCAGGTTTGCCGTCGCCTCCGGGACGATACCGGATGTTCGCCCGACGCGCCTGGAAATCCCAGAAGTTGCTGCAGGACGACACCTCTAGCCACTCCTGGCAACCTGCCGCCCAGAGCTCGACATCATACTTGACAGCCGCCGAAAAGCTGAGATCACCGGTGCACATCTGCACAACGCGGTAGGGCAAGTCCAGCCTACGACAGATATCTTCCGCGTCGTCCAACAGCCGCATCAGCTCATCCATCGAGTCCTCGGGCTTGACGAACTTGACCATCTCAACCTTGTCGAACTGGTGACCGCGCTTGATCCCACGCGTGTCGCGACCTGCCGACATCTTTTCGCGCCGGAAGCAGGCAGAATAAGCCACATGATAGATGGGAAGATCGTCTTCGGAGAGAATCTCCTCCCGGTACATGTTGGTGACAGGCACCTCCGCGGTAGGGATGAGCCAGAGGTCGTCCTCCGTGTCCACGTACTGGTTCTCGGCAAACTTGGGTAGTTGTGCCGTGCCATAGAGACATTCGCGACGCACGAGATACGGAGGGTACACCTCCTCGTAGCCGTGCTCACGCACGTGCACGTCGATCATCCATGCGATGAGTGCACGTTGCAGGCGTGCTGCGTTCCCGCGCAGGATGTAAAAGCGCGATCCTGAGATCTTGACGCCGCGCTCAAAATCGATGAGGCCTAGGCGCTCGCCCAGTTCCCAGTGCGGCTTTGGCTCGAACGCGAACGTAGGCAACTCGCCCACGGTCCGCACAACGACATTCTGGCTCTCGTCCGAGCCAACAGGTACGCCAGCATGGGGCAAATTGGGCACTTTGAGGAGGGCCTCGTCAAGCCGCTCCTGCACAGGTGCCAGCTCTGCCTCCAAAGCGCTGATGCGCTCACCGACGGCCCGCATGGATACGATGAGCTCCTGCTTGGCCTCTGGATCCTTCAGACGCGGAATCTCCTTGGAGGCACGATTGCGCTCGGCGCGCAACGACTCGACTTCACCAAGGAGCTCGCGACGGCGCTTGTCGAGTGCCAGGATCTCATCGATAGGTGCCGTCGCATTAAGATCCCGCATGGCCGCCCGCACCTCGTCAGCATGTTCGCGGATGAACCCGAGATCGATCACCGTCCCCCCTCTCTGTTCAGCATGCAAAAGGCTCCTCGTCACGCAGGACGAGGAGCGCTCGTGGTGCCACCTGGTTTTGTCTCAACCTCGCGGTAGAGACCTTGGCCGCCCTTCAGGGCAGTGCTCGGTAACGGGAGCCTCCGGGGCTACTTGAGCGGCCTAGGCCGCGTTCGCGCCCAGCTCGAGAGTGGATTCGCCCATCTTGCGCGCTGCCTCACACCAGCCGACAGCTCTCTGAAGGGACTCGGACAGGCTACTTGCCTCTGTCAAAGCTTTTGAACAACGCCAGTATACCACCGCCGACGCACGACGTCAACGACGGCTCACCAGAACGCCTCAAAGCCGTCCCCTTCTGTCCCCAGCTCGCCAA
>CAYOBT010000256.1:0-4499 GCA_964402205.1 uncultured Anaerolineales bacterium | reverse complement strand
CGCGGACGGTCGAGATTCGCCCCTACCGGCGCCGGTCTGTGCGGCGCGGGGGTTGGTGCCGCGGGGGAGGGGCAGCGCCGTCTGCGGCGCGGGGGCTAAGGTGTGTGGGCACGGCATGCCGTGCCCCTACCAGAACCAGACCGGCCCGGCTCCCCTCTCCCAACACCGTCTGCGGCGCTGGGAGAGGGGCGATACAGGCTCCCTTGCAGCTACTTGGACACCAACTGGTACACCACGTTGTACTGCTCGTTCCCGACGATGCTAAAGGTTGCGGCGGCGGGGTCCTCTAGCGTCCAGTCGTCCGTGGGCGAGGTGATCCGTAGCAACACCAGCTCCCACTGGTCGGGATCGAGCCCCGCGGGCAGGTCCACGTCCACGGTCACCGGCCAGGCCCCGTCGGGGTAAAAGGTCCACATGGCCTGGGCATCGCCGTAGCTATTCACGGCGGTGTAGCGCGTCTCCTGGGGCGTGCCGCCCACCCAGGCGTGCGCCGCGATGTCGTTCCAGCCGCCATAGATGATGACGGATACATCGGCGCGCCCGCTGGACCCCTCGATCAACCGGATATTGTCGAGCTGAACCGAGGCCGTGGTCCCGAAGCAGTTGGGCACCGTCCACTCAAAGATGATGCGGACGTCCTGCCCGGCAAAGGCCGACAGATCCACCGTGCCCAGGAGCAGGCCCGTATCGGGCTCGACGGGGCCGTATGCCTGAACGCTAGCAGAGCCTGGACCTGATACCTCGCCGCCTGGCGCCGTCAGGATCAGGTAGCGTGCCAGCTCGGCACCGCCGCCGGCCTCTTCCACCACCACATAAAAGTGCTGGTCATCGAGCTTGGACACCAAGGCGCCGCCATCGGCCGCAGGGCCGGCTTTGAACAACGCTTCCAACTCCCATGCGGCTCGATAGTCAAAGAGCATCACCGGCCGCCCCAAGGGCAGCGTCATGTCCTGCATCAGGCGAATGGCGCCCGAACCGCAGCCCGTCCAATCGACCCAGGTGGCATAGGTCCCATGGGGAATGGGCCAAGCGGGGAGCAGGGCATCGGCAGCGATCGTGCCATCCCAGACGATGGGCTCCCGCAGCCTGCCCGCGGTGATCTCAGTCTGCCACCCTGTCAAGTCGCCGGTCTCAAAGCTGGGGTTGGCCACCTCGCCCTGGGAAGTCTCGGGGGTGGCGCTGGCGACCGGGGTAGACGTGCTGGTCGGGGTGTTGGTCGGCGGCATGGACGTGTTGGTCGGCGTTTGGGTCATCTGGACGAGTACCCCCGCCTCGGCTGCCACGGGCACAGCGCTGGTGATGCGGCCGACCACGAGCAAGCCCGCCACTACGACGAGCACCCATGCTGCGACCTGCAAATGTTTCGTTCGTTTTGCCATCCGGTTTGCCTCCATGTTTCTTTGTGACAAAGCGATCCATTTACGCCAAGCTTGGTCCAGTATACCACAGTATGGGCATCAGGCAAGGATATCCAAGGGAAAAAGCCGCCTAGAAACGTCAATATGGCGTAAAAACCTGTTGATCGAGACGATGGGCGGCGGCGCAACGAGCGACGACAGAGGCGCCAAGGAGCGAACAACGACGCCGCACGGCCAACCACGGACGTGCAAACACCTCGCATCGTTTCGCCCTGCGCCGCGCAACTGGACACCCAGCCCAATCTCGGTACCATCCAAACGTAGCCGAACACGCGACCCGTTCCATCGTCAGCCAGATTGCCGGAGACGCCATGCCCTACGCACAAGCGCCCCTGTCCCGCGAGACGCTCTACCGCCGGGAGATTCCGGTTGCCATCGTGGACCCCGCCGAGCGCGCCCGATTCGCCCAGCAGCCATTGGCCTTTGAGGGGGTCAACGAGGCCGTCATGCCCGCCGATCCCGCCGCCAAGCAGGCCTTCCTGGACGAGCTGGGAGCCTTTCTGCGCACCGGGCATCCTGGCAGGTTCCTCGTGGTCGAGGAGAATCTGCGCGACCTCTACCTGGTGGCCATCGGCGGCTTGCATCGGATCAGCCGCAAGATCTATGCAAAGCACCCGCTGCTGCCGGATAAGCTCCTGGTGATCGGCGGGATGGGCGTCGTCCGCCCCGCCGCCGACGGTCAGGCCCTCACACTGCAGACGCCCTCGCAGGATGTGACGCTGCATGAGCTCTTTCCCGACCTTCCTGAGACCTCGATGTCGGCGGCGTGCCCCACATCGCGCAAGACCATCGAGAGCGTCCCCAACGAGGACCCCGTCGGCTCGTACAGCATCGCCGTGGCCCAGGCCAAGTTCCGCCATGTGGCGACCATCGCCGGGGGGCGAGGCGGCATAGACCCCGGCCAGTTCCCCGTGGTCACCAACGTTGCGTGGGGCATCATCGGCGACGCCTCCGCCTTTTACGTCTATGCGGTGCCCGATAGCGCCGTGCCCGTCTGCGAGCTTTTGCGCGCCACCAACCAACAGGAGATCGCCCCCGCCCTGGAGCGCTACACCGAGGCTGGCAAGCAGCTCATGCGCGCGCTGCGGCACCTTCACGAGGCGGGGTATGTGTTCAACCAGCCGCATCAGGGCAACGTCTATCATTTTGTCGATAGTGAGGGCCAAACGCGTATCCTCATCGCCGACCTGGATACATTGCAGAGCATCCAGGGCTACCGTCGGACCGTGCCGCCGGGGCAGTACCTGAGCCCCATGGCCTTTGCGACGCTGGTCAACGTGCAGGTGGCATCCACGCACATGGCCCACATCGGCTGGATCGACTTTTTCTGGGGCGTGAGACGCGAGCTGGGCATCGAGCGGTTCCGAGGCGCCGACGCGCTCTATGCCTCGATCGTCGCCGAGCCACTGGACGGCTACCTGGGGCTCGGACCCGCCCGCAAGGCCGATATCCACGCTGCCGTGCGGGGCTACTACCATGGGCTGAGCGCCAAGCGTGCTGGCGACCAAGGCGGGACAGAGGGCCCCGCTCGGTTGCTGCAGGGCGATCTGTTTGAGATGGACGTCTTTGGCTTCTGGCTGACCTACGCGCTGATGGACGAGGCCTATCGCGCCGCGTTTGGGGCCAGAGGCCCGCTGGACGGCATCGATCCCGCCGAGCTGCGCAGGATCGTGGCCAGGTCCGCGACCAAGCGCCACGGCACCTTGACGCCGCGCCAGATGACGGACCTCATGAACCATGTGACGAACCAGATCATCGAGGAACGCTCTAACGAGGCGCTACAAGAGTTCCTTACGGCGCTCTCCAAGCGAAAGCGGGTGTCGGCGCGGGGGCGATAGGCTCGTGACGCCTTGCACGATGAATCGCTTCTGAGTATAGTGTGCGCGTTGCGCTGCAGCGTGGCAGAGAGGTCCGCGGAAGGGACCCGACACGGCCACGCGAGCAGCGCGCTTTTCGTATCGTCGCCCGATCGCCACACCGATGGTGGCGCCCCCCGACGCTGCGGATCCACCAACGACGGCATCAACCAGCTTGGGCCACGATGCGTCGTGTCTGCGGCCCGCAACGCTCCAAGGGGGAAACATGGGAAACTTGGCGCGCCCCAACAGCAGCGAGATCAACCAGACGAGCAACCGCTCCCGCGACGTTGTGCCTGGCTCTGGCCTGTGCGCCCGATGCCTGGACGGCTGCACCGGCAACTGCGAGGTCTTCAAGGCCACCTTCCGCGGCCGAGAGGTCATCTACCCGAGCCCCTACGGCGAGCTCACTGCCGGCGGCAACAAGGACTATCCCGTTGACTTTTCTCATTTCAACGTGCAGGGGTACGCCTTGGGCGCCGAGGGCCTCCCTGAGGGCGTCGAGGGCACGCCGGATAACACCCTGTTCACCATGGTGGACACCGAGGTCACCCTGGGCACCGAGAACACGGAAAAGCTCAAGATGCCCATCATCTCGGGGGCGTTGGGATCCACCGAGGTGGCGCGAGCGAGCTGGGAGCATTTTGCCGCCGGCGCCGCCATCTCGGGCGTCGTGCTGACTTGCGGCGAGAACGTGTGCGGCATCGACCCCGAGCTAGAGCTCGATAGCCACGGTAAGATCGTGAGCTCGCCCGAGCTCAAGCGTCGCGTGGATACCTACCGCCGCTGGTACGACGGCTGGGGCGATATCCACGTGCAGATGAACGTCGAGGACACGCGCTTTGGCGTTGCCGAGTATGCCATCGGCAAGCTGGGCGTCGAGACCATCGAGCTCAAGTGGGGCCAGGGCGCCAAGTGCATCGGCGGCGAGATCAAGGTGGATACGCTAGAGCGGGCCGAAGAGTTGCAGCGACGCGGCTACCTCGTGACGCCCGACCCCGCCAACCACGCCGTGCGTCAGGCCTACAAGGACGGCTCGATTCGAGAGTTCGAGCGGCACTCGCGTCTGGGCTTTGTGGATCAGGAGAGCTTCTACCAGGAGGTCCAGCGCCTGCGCAGCCTGGGTGCCAAGCGCGTCACCCTCAAGACCGGCGCCTATCCCATGCGCGAGCTGGCCATGGCGCTCAAGTGGTCGTCGGATGCCGGCGTGGACCTGGTCACCATT
>CAYOBT010000255.1:0-4519 GCA_964402205.1 uncultured Anaerolineales bacterium | reverse complement strand
GCGCGGTAGGCGGATGTTCCAGATCACCACACCCGGAAGGCCGGCCTCCAGACCCAACAGCGCCCGCAGCACTTGCAGCGGATGGGTGTCTGCGGCGCCGGCGTTGATGGCGATGGCGGCCAGCAGGAGAGTCAGCGCAGCCAGGCCCAAGATGAGGCGTCGTTTGCGGGCTGACTGGTGTAGAAAGGCGATCGTGGCCAGGTCAGAGCCTAGGCTCCCGTCAGATGGTCGGTTCATCATGTGGGATTCCGCCCCTGGGCGATTCCAGCCAGGGTGTTGGGGATATGCCTGTTGGTGGCCTGCGGTATGCAATCAATGGCCGCGGCATAGGCTTTGATGTCCAGCAACGGGCTGCCATCCAGAGCATCAACCCCGCGCACGATCAGGCAGTTCTCTTCCTGCCGGACCAGTTCAGCTACGCAGAAAGCAATCGGGTTGGGGCGGTTGGGCGAGCGGCTGGAGAAGACGCCCACCGGCATCTGGCTGAAGGGCGTTCGCGATTGCAGCGTCTCGCGGTTGGCACGGTCACCCCAATAGAGGACGATCAGATGTGAGCAGTTGGCGATCTCATCCAGCGCCGCCGCGAACTGCGGGTGGGTTTCCAACGTGATGAGGTTCTCGGACAGCGGCCCTTGGCGGGGAGCCTGGCCTTGCTCCTGGTACGGGCTATGAATGACGCCAATCGGGACCAGTTGCATTTCACCGAGCAGATGCATTCTTTCTCTTTCTAGCTTCATCGGGTGTAGCGAATGGCATGCGCGGTGAATCGCCCTGCCTGACTCTAGTAGCGCCGTTGGCAGCTCAACGTTCGTCTGGTGCATCCCTTCTGCTGCGCGTGGGGCGGTGGAACCGTTAGGTGCCTTTGATACCCATGGCTGGGTTCTCTCCATGATGGCCTTCCTAGCCGTCTAGCCCAGACGAGTGTACACCTCGCCGTAGCATTCCGGACACAGGGGTTCGCCGTTGCGCAAGCGAGCGCGCGCTTCCATGACGCCCTCGCCGCACTGGCTGCAGCGGACGGTGCGAAAGATGCGAGCACGTTCGGGTAGAGGCGAATCTACCCACCGAATATCGAACAGCTCGTCATCGGGAAGGGTCTGAAGCAATTCCATGCTTCTCTCACGCCGCTCGCCAGGCGAGAGCTCTTCGGCATCCGGGGGGGTCGTGGCCCCATAACGGAGAGCGATGCGGACCATGCGTCCGTCGGATCGCCTCCCGAAGGTAAAGACCTGCTTGCCCCAGTCACGAAGGATGAGGTTCCCCTTGCCGGCGGTGCAACCTGTGAGTACCTGCACCGCGTCTAGCCCGCAGGCGTCCGTCTCGGCGATGACGACCAGTTCTTCGTCTTTTGCCCGCTCGACCTGCAACTCTCGCAGAGCTGCCAACGCCGCCCGATAACCGATGGTCAGGCCGGGGCAAAAGTGGCCGTGAAAAGCGATCGCTTCCTGAAGACGTCGATCCTGGTGCATGAACCTCCCCCTACGTGGCAAGCGCTTGTTGCGACTGGTTGCAATAACCACGCTTCGCATTATAGCAGAGGAATGCTGCACGTCAAGGAGCGTGAGGCGTTCTCCCAGGTGGCGCAGCCGCACCAAGGCGGATGGTCCGAGATGGTACGATGTGTTGTGGCCCCGTGTCATCGAGCACGGGGCCACAGAAGCGGGGGCTACTGCCAGCGAAGGCGCACGGTGAACGTGGCACGCGATGCATTGGTGCGAAGAATGACCATGGGGATCGGGGCGGTGGCGCATCCCGCGCTGCTAGGGAAGCTGCACAGGATGAGCTCGCTATCTGGCGGGGCCTGGGCGTCAATACGGAGCGCTTGCGACCCCAGGCGCGCTGTCAGGTGGACGCTGCCATCGGTAAGTCGCGCCGAGGCCGGATCGCGCAGCCAGGCCTCATCCGCTCGGCTGCCAAGAGGCGGGCGCGGAGCCAGGGCGACGTCGGTCGACAGCTCGCAGCCTGGTGTCAGATGGAGCTGATAGTCGTAGACGTGCCGATCACAGCTCTCGAGCCTAAAGACGTCCTCTAGCTCGTTCTCCCGCAGCGAAAGACGCCGTTCCTGGCAGACGCCAGGATAGAGCTGGCCATCGTCGTGGATCTGTACGTCGTTCGGTGATCCCTGAACGTGCCGAAGGGGTAGGTTGGCGTCGAGGCCCTTCTGGTCGCGACGATCCACCCGTACCGTGTTATGTGCGAGCGTTGAGCGATTGAGGTCACGCTGGACCGCGGCAGAGAAGCTATGCCCGGGCGATGTGGCCTCGGCATCCACGATCCAGCGGACGCCGTCGGCGTGAAGCTCATATGATAGCTTGTCGCGATGCCCATGAATGCCCGAGTAACCATAGGTGACAAGGGCCGCAGCGGTGTCGTCCGAGAGGTACGCGTTCCCCTCTGCGGTGGCCATGAGGGTGTAGCCGTGCTCAGGCCAGTCGCGCGGACGGAGATGTGGCGCTTCTATCTCACCCAAGGGTCGCGCCACCAAGAGCCCAATGGCCGCGCCTGTCCCCGCATACTCCCTATCTGCCAACGAGAGCGCCCAAGCGAACTGGGAGTCATCCAGGGCCGCGTAAAGGTATTCGTAGTGGAGGGCCGGAAGCTCGGTGATGTGGCCATAGCAGTCGCCCACCGAGGGCACTGTGCCGTCGGGGAAGAGCATCTCGAGCGCGGCGCGGTAGAGGGGCACGAGACCCTTCCGCTCGGAGAACCGTTCCGCGAATATATCCTCTGGCCAGCCGGCTTGCCTCAGCGACCAGGCCAGCGGGACCAACCCGTGCCCCGCGGTAAAGTTGTAATGCGTAGCGCTCTCGTGCCACAACCCGTCGTCCACCAGGCCATGCTCCAGCAGCTCGTGCACGCCCATGGTCCCGTGGATGGCCTCCTCTACGATCCCATGCGCACCGATGTGCAGGCCGTACATGCCCATGGCCCACTTGTGCCAGGCATAGTGGTTGTTGTAGGCATTCCACGGGAGCCGCGAGATCCAGAGCCGGTCATTCTTGGCGATGGCCTCATACCAGACTTGGAACCAGGCTTCCGCATCGTGTCGTTCTTTGTCGGTCAGGGCTTGCCAAACCAGATCGTAGGCCGTGAGTAGGCTGGTACCGAACCCGGCATAGTTCATGCCCACGTCCCAGTGCTCGATCTCGAAGCCATAGTTCCGCCAGAAGTGGTTCAGGATACGGCGAGCGCTGGCCAGGGAGGCCTCGTCGTTCTCGAAGGCATAGAGCACCGCCGCTGCCAGGCACGGACGAGCTACCCGGTTGGGGGTGTAGGTCGTGTCCTCCGAGACTTGAGGATAGATGGTATCCCAAGTATCTAGGGGTACGGACGCGTACCAGCTGTGGTCAAATGCTGGGAGCTCGATGGTGGCGGCGTCGGCTGCCATGGCGCGAAGCGCCCGGTGCGCAGCGAGGGCAGGGGGGAACCCATCTGCCAGGCGTTTGCGCGCCGCTCCTATGTCTTTCTGGCTAGCGATTAGATAGGGTCGTTCTTCCGGGGGCTGCCACGATGCCATAGGTGGCCTCCTACAATCCTATGCGCGAGCGGAACTCGGGGACGCCGCGGATGCCGAGACTGACGCGGAACAGGCCTCCAGCATCCTGGCCTTCCTGTGCCGGATCGCCCTCGCCGATGGCGGTTGTGATATAGATGTCGGTCATGTCGTTGCCGCCAAAGATCAGGCATGAGGCCTTCTTGGGCGGCACGGTCACCGTGGTGACCAGATGGCCCTCTGGATCGTACCGCGCCACGCGGTTGCCGTCCCAGAAGGCTACCCACACATAGCCTTCGGCATCCACCGTCATGCCGTCGGGGATACCCGCGGACGTATCGACCTGGATCCAGGTGCGTTGATTGCTGAGAGCGCCCGACGCTCGCTCATAGTCAAAGAGATACACGACTCCTGCTACCGAGTCCACATAGTACATTCCCGTAAGATCCGGGGTGAACCCCATCCCATTGGAGCATCCCACGTCGCCCACGATGTGCGTGGCGGTGCCGTCGGGATCGATGCGGTAGAGGTTGCCGGGGGTGTCTCCGAGCGTGCCGGCAAAGACGCGCCCCTCGGGATCGGCTATGCAGTCGTTAAAGCGACGGCTCTGCTCGCCGGCGATCCCGTCCAGCAACGTGGAGATCTCGCCTTCGCGCCAGCCGTACACGGCGCCTTCCGGACCATACAAGGCTAGGCTTCCATCTGCCTGAATCGTGAGACCGCCAATCTTGAGACCTTGGTAGATCTGTTGGTGCTCCCCAGTAGCCGGATCGTAGCAGAAGATGCGACCCGTATCGATGTCCAGCCAGTACAGGCGCTGCTCATCCGGGTGCCAGATGGGGCCTTCTCCGCAGAGGCACTGGTGGTTGGCGATCAGTTCTGGCGTTGCGTTCACGTCTATCCTCCGTTGGTCCGTTGTCGAATGTGGCCCCATCGCGCTAGGCGATGACGATACAATCCTCCCGAGGCGATGTGCCATCGGGATCGTTGACCTTTGCGCCGCGCGGTGCGGGGACCGGGCCGTGC
>CAYOBT010000254.1:0-4539 GCA_964402205.1 uncultured Anaerolineales bacterium | reverse complement strand
TTCATGGCAAAGGCCATGTTCCAAGCGGCTTGCCGCTCATAGACGCGGCGGAGATCGTCGGGGTAGAGCAGGAGATAGGCCAGGTGGTTCTCGATGCCAAAGGGGCCGTTCAGCGCCTCAAAGATGCCCGGCGTCTGCACATAGACGAAACGGGCACGTTGCTCCTTGTGATGGCGAACCTCAGCGACGATGTCCTGATAGTCCTCTAGGTTATTGGGATCGGTCATGGGTACCGTCAGGAGATCGGCTGGCTCGATGGCGTGCCCTAGGCTGTCGCGCAGGGCTTCCAGGTCCTCTCCGTCATAGCAGCCTGGGCCGCCAAAAAGATGCGCAAAGTCAAAGTCATAGTGGTCCTCAAGGGCCGCCTGGGAGCCAAAGGCAGCATCGATGGCTTCGCGAAGGTTCCAGTAGAGCCAGCCATAGATGGGCATGCGATCGGGCACGCGGTGCTCGATCACGGCGATGACGCGTTCTCTGGGTAGCACGGCTTGGTCCTTCTTTCATGGCAGGAGCCCCGAGGCAATCCGACGCCGAAGCCTATGATACCCGCATGCCCTGTGCCGCACAACTGGCAGCTCGGTGCGAGGGCTCTATACTGAGCCAAGAGCGGACGACAAGGAGGAATCCTATGGATCCATCGGCGTGCGATCTCACCGTGCACTACTACCGGCAGTATCCCATCGATCCAGAGGCAGAGCATCCGGCGGATGGCTTCCAGGGGTGGGCGGCCTCGACCATCGCGGTGCCGAGAGAGCAGACCGCGCTGATCGTCATGCACGTGTGGAACCTGGGGCTCGATGACAAGCTCCCCTGGCCCAAGGCGGATCCTGCCATCGAGGCTCAGATCGCCACGTGCGAGTGGATCCGCCGCTACCGCGCTGACCTGCCACAGATGGAGCGGGCGCTGGTATCCGCGCGCACGGCAGGATTGCCGGTGTGCCACATCGCGGCGCTGCCGCACTATGCCGAGGCCTATCCCGCCTACCAGCGGAACGTAACCGAGGCGGGCCCCGAGCCGCCACGCCCCCCAGGGGCGCCCGCGGGCGAAGGCTGGGTTCGCGAGCAGTTGGACTTGGCGTATGGCGCGGGCTACGCGGAGCAGATGCCGGCCCTCCACGCGCGCCTGGATTTCGCGCCTACCATGCGACCAAAGGACGGCGAGGGCGTCTGCGTGACCACGCACCAGCTCAACCACTGGTTGCGGCAACGTGGCATCAGCAACCTGATCTATGTCGGGTTCGCCATCAACTGGTGCCTCTGGTTCAGCCCGTGCGGGATGGTGGACATGCGCCGTCTGGGCTACCGCTGCTTTGCTGTGGAGGACGCCACGACGACGGTCGAGTACGGCGAGAGCGTGGCGACGTTGGCCAACAAGCGGGCGGCCATGTGGCGCATCTCGCTGATGTTCGGCTATGTGCTGCGGCTGGCTGAGATGGAGGCTTGGCTGGCCCAGTCTTGATCTCAGCGCATGATGAGGGCAAAGTAGGCGAATCCCGTCGGCGGCTCGTACGTGATCGAGGCCTCGTAGACTTGGGATACGTTGCCGCCGGGGTCCCGCAGCCGGACGGAGACCGTGTGCGCGCCGGGCTCGTCGGGCAGGAGCAGCCAGGTCGTGGCTGCGTACGGCTCCCAGGCGGACCACGCGCCGTCATCCACTTGGAATTGAGCGCCGGCGATGCCGTTGGCGTCTTCTGCCGTGATGGTTGCCGCGATCTGCCTGCTGTACGAGATCGTCGCGCCTCCCTGGAGCGTCAGGCTGCCCGTGGGGGCGGTGCGATCGACGCCAAGCAGCCAGGCTCCACGCCCTGACCAGTTGCCGGCCCGGTCGTATGCCTGGACGTACAGCGCCGCTCCCACTCCCTCTGGCAGCGAGGAGGCATCCAGCGTGGCTTGCCAGGAGTCACCGACCGGCGCCGATTCGGCCAGCGTCTCCCACGGGGAGGCAGCCCAATCGTGGCCATGCCAGAGGAGACGCACCGACGCGACTCCCGAACCTGCATCCTGCACCGTGACACTGATCACCGGACTCGTGGCCGTGATCCAGTCCCCGCTGCCGACAGAGAGGGGGCCGAGGGTGGGCGGTTCGTCGTCACGGGTGACCTTCAGAGCATAGGCATGGTCGGGGCCGCCCGCGGCAGGATGCTGCGACGAGCGCACGCGCAGGAGATACGGTGCGTCGCTGTCGGCGGATGAGGGCACGCCAGCCTGCAGGATGAGCGTATCGCCCGGGGCGAGCTCGGCGTAGCTCTCGGCCAACTGGGATCCCGTGGCATCGAGCAGGGCGCAGGCTATGGGCGCGCCGTGGAATGGCGACGATGATGCCGCACCGATGGATGTGATCTCTGCTAGGATCCTGGCATCAGCATCGAGGGTCACGCTATAGTGGTCCGTGTCGCCATTGGGGCAGATGGTGCCGGTGATGACAGTGTTCAGCGCAAGCGGCGTCGCCAGGTCCGGCGTGTCGTTCGGCTCGTGGAGGTCGCCGCAGACGGGCGTTGGCTCCATCGCGATGGTGACGTCGTCCACGGCCCAGCCCGCGTAGGCATTGCGGCTCTCGTCGATGGTGTCCATGCGGAAACGGATCCTCACGTCGCTGCCGACGTGTGTGCTGAGGTCCACGGCGGGACTGGCAAGCCAGGTGTCGATCGCATCGCCCTCGAGCTGCAGCACGTCCTGGAAGGGCCCTCCATCGACGCTGAGCTGCAGCCACCGCTGATCGCGATGCGTGCCTGAGGACTCGGTCTCGGCGCGATACCAGAAGCGCAAGAGAGGGGTTGTCCCCGTCTCCCACGTGTCGGGAACATGGATCGGCATGCTGGTGAGGTGCCCCGCGTTATAGAGGCCCGTCTCATAGGTGCCGGTCTCGGGGCGACCGTACCACCAGCCATAGGCGCCGGAATGGTTGGGGGGATAGGGGCTGGCGCTAGTGCCTCGATGCCAGAGCCCGGTGCCCTCCCAGGCGCCGTCGGCCGCCTCAAAGCTGTCGGCGAGGGGCGCCGAGGGGATCCAGTAGGTGGCTCGCGACCAGGCGTTGTTGCTCTCAGAGACCTCGGCGATGCGATCGCCGTCGTCGACGATGAGGGTGAGGGTATGCCAGCCGGGCGTCGCGATGTCCAGTGGCCAGTCCGAGACGGCGGTCTCCCAGCCGGATGCCGCCGAGGGGTAGCTCCACGAGGCCACCGGCGCGCCATCGAGCTGCAGCGAGATGGTGAACGGTGCGCTGATGGCGGCTCCAACGTTGCCGGCGCGCCACGTGACGTGTGCGGTATCCCCAGCGTACGTGGCGTCGATGGTGAGGGATGGCGATCCCTCGGTTTGGGTTAACGGACGCAACTCTGGCAGACTCCCATCGCAAGCCAGGGCGGACGTCGTCGCGGCGGAAGATGGCGCCGACGAGACGGCGCCGACCTTGGCAGTCACGGTATAGCTGTGGGAGACGCCGGGAAGGGCCGTAGCGTCGCGGTACGTCTCGGCTGGCGCGAGCACGTTGCCTAGATATCCCGCATCGCTGCGATAGACGTCATAGCTGGTGGCGCCTGCCACCGGCTGCCAGGTCAGGTCGACGAGCTCGCATCCGGGCAGCGCCACCAGATCGTCCGGTGCCCTGGGCGCGACGGTGAACGTGCGAGTCTCGCTCCAGACGCTTTCGCCGCCAGGCCCACGCGCTTGCACCCGCCACGAGTAGGTGGCGCCGGGAGCTGGCGATCCGAGGCGTACGAATGTGTCCGGCTGCCAGTCGTAAGGGGTCACATCCTGCGGATCGGTCCATAGCTCGGCGCGATAGGACGTCGCACCGGCAGCGCCGTGCCAGGCCAAGGTCAGGACCGCCTCGCTGTCATAGAGCGCGCCCTGGAGGGGATAGTCAAGCTGTGGCGTCTCGGGTATGGCCGTGCGAGAGAGCACGCGCGCCGATGTCACCGTACCTGTATCGAGGGGATTGTCGGCCAGGTTGGCGTCGGGTGCGCCCATCGTTTCCGCGCGGCCGCCGTATTGCTCGTGCTCGTACAGCGTCACTTGTGCATCGGCGCCCACGCGCACCGACGCGACATTGTCGTTGCCGACCAAACCCCAATCCCACGGCGTGGGATAGTCCCCTGGGCCGAGAATGTGACAGGGGCCACGATAGCCGGGTTCGGCATACACGGCTATGCTATCGGCCGGCGGTTGGCAACGATCCTGCTCGGCACAGTCGAGGCCCAGCGTAAGATGGATCAACGGCAGCACAGAGGTGGTCTCGTTGCCGGCGCGATCGCGCAGCCTCAGGCCAAGGACCAAGGGTCCCGGCGGCACGTCGTCGGCGTAGAAATCCCACGTATAGGTGAAGGGACTCGTGCTATGCGTCGGCCCGACGACTCGCCAAGCCCCCGCATCGTGAACGAGGAACTGGGCGGAGGCGAGCCCGCTAGCATCGCCGCTACCGCCGACATCGCGGGCCCACCCCGATAGGGTCAGCGTCGGCGAAACGACCAGCGTGTCGGTCAGAGGGGCGGTGATGCCCCCGACGGGCGGCGCGTCGTCTTTGCTGAGGCAAGCCGGCTC
>CAYOBT010000253.1:0-4555 GCA_964402205.1 uncultured Anaerolineales bacterium | reverse complement strand
CCCTCTTCCCGAGCCAGACGTCTCGCCGTCTCGTAAGCATTCGGATCGCTCACCCTCACGATCTCATCGAGGAGATCGGCCCGTAGCACGTCCGGCACAAACCCGGCCCCGATGCCCTGAATACGGTGCTTGCCAGCCTGCCCACCCGAGAGCACCGGAGAGCCAGCCGGCTCGACCGCCACAATCCGCAGCTCGTGACGCCTTGGCTTGAGCACTTGGGCCAGCCCCGTAATGGTGCCACCGGTGCCGACGCCGGCCACGATCGCATCCAGTTGGCCCTCGGTATCGCGCCAGATCTCCTCCGCCGTCGTGTCGCGGTGCGCCTTTGGATTGGCCGGGTTCCGAAACTGCTGCAAGATGATGCCACGTTTCCCAGAACGGTGTATCTCGGCCAGAAGCTGCTCCGCCTTGGCAATGGCGCCGCCCATTCCCTCGGAGCCAGGTGTGAGCACCAGCTCGGCGCCGTAGGCCGCCAGGAGCTTGCGTCGCTCCACGCTCATCGAATCCGGCATCGTCAGAACAAGACGGTAACCCCGGGCCGCACACACCAACGCCAGGCCCACACCCGTGTTACCGCTGGTCGGCTCGATGAGCACCGTGTCGGGGCCAATGCGCCCTTCTCGCTCATCGGCCTCGATCATGGCCAGGGCGATGCGATCCTTGACGCTGGCCCCAGGATTCATGCTCTCAACCTTGGCCACCAGATCCGCGTCGAGGTGGGACCCCAGCCGGGACAGTCGCACGAGCGGCGTGCCACCGATCAGACTCGTCACGCTATCATGGATACGCATACATCCTCTTTCCTGGCAGATGTGCTCGACAGAGGCGTCTGGTCTACAGCGGCAGGTCCACCCATGCGCGCGAGGCGGCAGCACGAGCGCTAGCCTCCAGGACCTCCTGCACGCGAAGGCCATCCTCAAACGTAGGCACCAAATCGCTTGCCTGCCCGGTCTGCAGCGATTGCGCAAAGGCCTCAACAATGCTCCTAGGCACAACCTCGTCCTTGCCGTGCAGACGCTCAGGGACCAGCACGGTGTGGTAAGGTCGATCCGATACACCGCCACGGCGAATCACAGTGAACGGCGCCAGCTGTTCCTCGGGCAGCCAGAGCTGCAGCTCGTACGGTCGCTGCTGATCGTACATCAGGCCACCCTCGCTCCCATAGACCTCCGCGCGCTGATCGTAGCCGCGGCCCGTGAACACATAGCTCCCGCAAAGGTATCCCATAGCGCCGTTGCCATACTGCAGCAGCAAGCTGCCCTGATCTTCCGTCGTGACCTTGACGCGCTTGTCACGTATGGGATCCGCACGTTCTGGCACAAAGGTCTTGGCATGGGCTGCAAGCGACGTGACGTCGGTATCTAGCCACCACAGCATCATATCCATGATATGGGATCCCATGTCGCCCATGCCGCCAAAGCCCGCCCGGGCGGCATCGTTGCGCCATGTGAAGGGTCGCTCTGCGTATCGGGGCCAGCCGGCGGCATAGACCGCGGCCACGCGAAAGATCGCCCCTAGGTCGCCGCTAGTCAGGATCTCGCGGGCGAACCGCGAGGCCGGCGTGATCCTGTGCGAAAAGTTCACGCCGGTCCGTATGCCGGCCTTGCGGGCAGCCTCGGTCATCTCACGAGCCTGCTCAAGGGTCAGCGCCAGCGGCTTCTCGCAATAGACGTCCAGTCCCCGCTCGATGGCAGCCATGGCGACGGGGTAGTGCATGTCGTTGGGCGTGCAGACGCTCACTAGGTCCAGCGCCTCTTTGGCCAACATCTCGCGATAGTCGGTATAGGTGTGCGCTATGCCGAACGCCTCCCGGACCTGCTCCAACGCCTCAGTCCGCACGTCGGCCGCTGCTACCACGTCCATCCCTTCGCATCGCTGGTACCCACGGATATGCCACCGGGCGATCCCTCCAACGCCGACAACACCCACGCGCAACCTCTGCATCGCACGCCCTCCACCTGTGCCATCCACCAACAGTAAGCCCATTATCCACTCCGAGCGCCGGCATGCAAACGGTTTGTACAGCAGCCAAGACTCTGGTACATTAGGATATCGTGTCAGAGATCGGCCTTGGAAGTGAGCGCAACGTGGCTGCTCCACATCGTCGAACGGGCAGCTCGGCCCATCTGACTCGAGGTCAGCGCTTACGCCTAGCGTCAGATGGCTCCCGCTGCGTTATTCCACATCACCAGGGAGCATCGCTGTGAGAAGGTGGCTCTCCGTCCTTTGGCAATCGCTGGCTAGCCTGTTCAGGGCGAGCGCTGATCAGCCCTACCGCATCCTCTTTGACGGGCTAGCTGACCCCACGTTCGTCATGAATGCCAACACCCATCACTTCCTGCACGCCAATCCCGCCGCGGAAAAGCTCCTCGGCTACACACGCGACGAGCTCCTCACCATGACGCCGCTGGATCTCCACCCTACAGAAGAGCAAGAGGCCCTCCGGCAGCGCCTTGACGACGAGAGGGACCGAGGCGCTCATCAGTACCGCGCTCGTACCAGGGACGGTAGCCTCATTCCCGTCGAAGTGCATAGCAACCCCATCACCCTTGAGGGTCGGCCCGCCTATGTGAGCGTCATGCGCGATCTCTCCGAGCGCGAAGCTGAACGTCACAGGATGGCCGATCTCGCCCGCCTCGTAGCAGAGTCGCCTACGCCCATGCTTCGGTTGGCTTGCAACGGCGCGGTCCTCTATGCCAACGAGGCTGCTCGTTCGCTCCTCGCCTACGCTCAGGATGGCACGCCTCGTGCTCCCCGAGCGTGGAACTCCTGGGTGACAGACGCTCTCCGGGCCGACCAGACGACGCAGACCGAGGCAGATGTAGAGGATCGCATCTGCCTCCTTACCTTTGTGCCCTATGTGGATAGGCAATACGTCAATGTCTATTCGCTCGACATTACCGATCGCGTGAGGGCCACCCAGCAGCTCAAGCAGGAGCGTGATCTGGCCGAGGGACTGGTCAACACCGCGCCAGCCATCGTCCTCGTGCTCACGCCAGACGGTCGCGTCGTGCGGACCAACACCTACACCGAACGCCTCCTAGGCCAAAGCGCCCAGGAGCTCGTGGGTTGCGACTGGATGGCCGACTTTGTGCCCGAGCCGGATCGTCAAGCTGCTCGCAACGCCCTGCAACGCGCCGCCAATGGAGAGATCGTCGCTGGCCACCGGAATCGCATCGAGTCGCACGACGGCGATACCAGGCTAATCGAGTGGTACACTGCCACGCTCCACGACACAGATGCGGGCGGATCCGCCTCGCACGTGTTGGCCATCGGTCACGACGTCAGCGAGCGCGAACAGCTCGAGACGCGCCTCCGCATGGCACAAAAGATGGAAGCCGTCGGCCAACTAGCCGGTGGCATTGCCCACGACTTTAACAACCTGCTTCAGGTCATCAATGGCAACGTCGAGTTCCTCCTGATGGAGCCCGGCCTCGGCGAGCGCCACCGACATGACGTGGCCGAGATCAAGCAGGCAGGCACCCGTGCCGCCGAGCTCACCGCACAGCTGCTTGCCTACTCGCGACAGCAAGCAGTCCGGCTAACATCGGTCGACCTCCGCGACCTACTGAGACAGATGTGGTCGATGCTCACGCGGACCCTCGGAGAGCGCATCCGCATCACCCTCGATCTTGCGCCAGACACGCCCTATGCCAAGGCTGATCCATCGCAGATGGAGCAAGCTACCCTGAACCTGGCCCTTAACGCGCGCGATGCCATGCCCGATGGTGGCGAGCTGACCCTGGGCACGAGAGGTGTCGCGCTTGGGGAGGACGAGGCGGCTCTGTTGGGTATCAAGCCTGGTCGGTATGCCGTCATCAGCGTACGCGATACGGGCGTGGGCATGGACCAAGCTATCATCGAGCACGTCTTTGAGCCCTTTTTCACGACCAAGGAAGTCGGTGAGGGGACGGGCTTGGGCCTGGCCCAAGTGTACGGTATCGTGACGGGCCTACATGGCGCCGTGTCGGTCGAGAGCGCGCCACGCAGGGGCAGCACCTTCCGACTCTACCTGCCAGCCGCCGACGGCCTACCGCCTTCCATGCCACACAGCCAGGAAACCGTTACCCACGGTAACGGCGAGACGATCCTCATCGCGGAAGATGATCCGGCCGTGCGACGCCTGGCAGCGCGTCTGCTGGCCCGCCTGGGCTACGGGACGCTGGAAGCCGCCAACGTCGCCGATGCCGTGGCCATGGCGCAAAACGCCCAAGAGAGGATCCACCTTGTCCTCACCGACCTACTGATGCCAGATGGTAGCGGCGTGGAGGCCGCCCGTCGCATTCGCGCCATGCTGCCAGACACAGCGGTCATCTATATGACCGGCTATGCCGAAGAGGCCACGCGGGCAACGGGCGCGCCCAGCGACGGGGCCATCCTCTACAAACCGTTCTCATTGCCCCAGATTGCCAACGCCGTATCGAAAGCACTGAGCGCGTCGTCGAGAGCAACGGGAAGCAAGGCTCTGCCATGAACACGCTTCTGGAGAATCTGGCGCGCTGGGTATGCCGCGAGCGTAATCTGCCCACCGCCGAGATGCGGCGTGCGCGGCTCC
>CAYOBT010000252.1:0-4577 GCA_964402205.1 uncultured Anaerolineales bacterium | reverse complement strand
GCCAGCCCGCGAATCCTCCCAACACGATGATCAGATTGCCATAGTCCTCAAGGCGCTGCAACGAGCTCACCGCGACCATGGCGCGTCGACCGCTCCCGCAAAAGACATAGACATCGCGGTCCTGCGGCACCTCGCTAGCGCGATCCAACAGATAGCGCAGATCGATCCCCTGAGCATCGGGAATGGCGCTGGCTTTGCGCTCCTCGTCCGAGCGCACGTCGAGTATCCACGGCTTCGCTTCGCCATCCAGCAGCCGACAGAGCTCTTGCACCGAAGCGGTCCTCGTCTGCGCGGGCTCGCGACCTGAACGCAGGTAGGCCTCGACGCCGCCCGCTAGCTCGCCCAGAACATTGTCGTAGCCCATCCAACACAGCAACCGTGCTGCCTCGGTTGCGCCGGCCCCCACGAGGACCAGTGGCCCCTCCTGCTCGAGGAACCATCCTCCATAGCGTCCCAACGTCCCCGGCGGCATGCTCAAGGCGTCAGGCATGTGGGCGCTAGCAAAGGCCAGTTCTCCGCGTAGGTCCACAATCCGCGCTCGGCTCGCTTCGACCTCTTCCATCGCAAGCATCGAAACAGCGCTCGGACACGCCTTTGCGGGGCGCAAGTTGCGCTCTTCGACCCCATGAAAGTAGGGTGGAAATGGTAACATGCGGGCAACCTCGGAGATGAATGCCTCGCGAGATGGAAGCTGCAGCTGTGGATTGAGCGCCCGCTCTAGCCCCAGCGTGGTCGGCTCACGATCGGCTAGTGACGCCCCACAGGCGGATCCGGCCCCATGTGCCGGGCAGAGCAAGACGCCGTCACCAAGCGGCAACACGCGCCGGTGGAGACTGTCATACAACAGGCCCGTCGTCTCTTGCAGTCGCTCCTCGCCGTAGAAATCGGTTCGCCCGACATCGCCCGCAAAGAGCAGATCGCCCGTGAAGGCCATCCAAGGCGCGTCACCCTCAGCGCGTAGCACGTAGCTCATACTGCCCAACGTGTGCCCGGGCGTATGCATGGCTTCCAGCTTCAGCGGACCAAGTTGCCACGTCTGGCCATCGCGCACCGCTTGGCCATACGCATAGTCCAGATGAGCATCAGCATGCCAGATGGGTGCTCCGGTCGCTTGCGCAAGCGCTGTCGAGCCCACCACGAAATCCTCGTGACGATGCGTCTCCAGGACCACGATGATCTCCAGTCCCGCCTTGGTTGCAGCGGCGAGATAGACGTCCACACTTCGATGCGGATCGATGACAACTCCCCGCCCGCCGTCGCCGACGAGGTACGAGTAGTGCGCCAAACCATCCGAGACGAACCGTTGGTAGAACATGGGCTTCCCCACTTTGCTAGGCGACCGTAGGTCAGCCTAGCGCCGGTTTTCGTACGCGTCAACCGTCGGCGCTTGAGTCGCGTGGAAGGACTGCTATACTCGGCTGAGACGCACAGAGAGGGAGGCTACGCGTGGCGAGTGACGCACGCCCCAGTATCTTGCTCATCATGACGGATCAGCAGCGCGGCGACGCATTGAGTTGCGCTCGGCATCCGGTGCTTCTAACGCCCAACATGGACACCATCGCCGAGGCAGGGGTGCGCTTTAGCCACTGCTATAGCACGTGTCCCACTTGCATTGCTGCCAGAAGGAGCCTGCTCTCTGGACAATACCCGCGCACACATGGCATGGTGGGCTATCGCGACGGAGTGCCGTGGCAAGTGCCACCAACGCTGCCTGATGTCCTCCGCGAGCATGGCTACCAGACCAGACTCGTCGGCCGAAACATGCATCAGCATCCTCCACGCCGTCGTCTCGGCTATGATGAGATGACGCTGTACCCTCAGGATTACGATCGGTGGCTGGCCGAGCGTGCCCCGGAGGCTGGGGGCGTCTTTGGGGGCGGCGTCATGCACAACGATTGGACGGCGCGTCCCTGGCATCTAGACGAGCATCTCCATCCCACAAACTGGACGGTAGAGCGGGCGCTCGATTTCCTTCGGCGGCGAGACCCGTCTTGCCCGTTCTTTCTCACGGTGTCGTTCATCGCGCCTCATCCACCCCTGAGCCCGCCCGCTTTTTACATGGAGCGCTATCTTCGTCAGGAGCTGCCGCCTCGCGTGCTCGGCGACTGGGCTTCACCGGATGGCAATGACTTGGGAGGCAATGACAAGGTGGCGCCTTCACGCATCTCGTTGGAAGGAGAGGCCCTCCGTTCCGCCCGCGCAGCCTACTTTGGCCTCATCAACCATGTTGACGACCAACTGCGTCGCCTACTCAACCCCATCAATGGCGTAGACGTGCAGACGGGGCGCAACACCGTTGTGCTATTCTGCGCCGACCATGGCGAGATGCTGGGGGACCACTACCTCTGGCGCAAGTCGGTACCGTATGAGCCTTCCGCGAGAGTTCCGCTGCTTATCCGAGCCCCGGATCGCTATGGCCTGCAGCATAGCGCCGTCATCGATGCGCCGGTCTCTCTGGAGGACGTGATGCCCACCCTCCTGGAGCTGGCAGATGTCCCCATTCCGCCAACGGTTGAGGGCCGCAGCCTCATCCCGTTGCTGAGAGGCGAGTCGGTCGACTGGCGCCCATACCTCCACATCGAGCACGCGCCGCTACACCACTCGCTCACCGACGCCAAAACCAAGTATATCTGGTGGGTGAGAGACGGTCGCGAGCAGCTCTTCGATCTGACGTCCGATCCCCTTGAGCGACACGACCTAGCATCCGACACGCGGCAGCGCGATCGCCTTGTACAATGGCGCGAGAGGCTGGTCAGTGCGTTGGCGGATCGCCCGGAGGGCTTTGTCAAAAAGGGCGAACTGACTCCCGGCGTGGCCTATGTGCCGGTTCTGCCGCACGCGCCAGCCGAGGGCGACAGGCCAGCGTACGGAGCGTCCCATCCCTCAACACAGGAACGTACAGTGTGAGCAAGTGAGTAACAGAGGAGGCACACGATGCGAGTGATGGCATTCGGCGCACACCCAGACGATGTCGAGTCCAACTGCTCCGGCACGCTGGCCAAATATGCAGCGATGGGTCACGATGTGGCCATCGCCGTCATGACCAACGGAGAGGTGGGGTCACCTACCTTGTCCAAAGAGGAGATCGCGGCCATTCGCAAGGGGGAAGCCAAAGCTGCAGCCGATGTGATTGGCGCCGAGTTCTTCTGGCTGGGCTATCCGGACGAGTTTCTCTTTAGCACACCCGAGGTCCGCCTGCACGTCATCGACGTCATCCGGCAGTTCCGTCCAGATATCATCCTCGCCCCGGACAAGGACCATGACTACCATCCGGATCACACGACCACAGGGCAGCTGGTGTGGGATGTGCACGTGATGGGAACCGTGCCCAACATTGTGACAGGCACGCCACCATGCGAGCGCATCCCAGAGATCTGGTTCATGGACACGCCGGCCGGCATCAATTTCCAGCCCGAGTACTGGGTAGATATCTCGGACGTCTGGCCCAAGAAGGTACGGATGCTGGCCTGCCACGAGAGCCAGGAGACGTGGCTACAGGCACAGTACGAAACGGGGCTGGCCGACCATGCGGCCATTCAGTCGAGGTTTCGGGGCTACCAGGCCGGCTGCGCGTACGCCGAGGCCTTCCGTAGGCCGCAGTTCTTCCCGCAGCCCACGTCCCACGAAACGCTGCTGCCGACAGCCTGGAAGTAGCAGCAAACACCAAAGCGAAGCGGACAGCGCTACTCGGAACCGCCGACATCGCCGTATAGCTCGTGGATGCACGATGGGCACAGGCTATGCGTAAAGTCCGCTTCGCTGTGCTGTCGCACGAACTGCTCGATCGTCTCCCATTCACCGGCAACGGTACGCACGCGCTTGCAGGCCGCACAGATGGGGATCAGGCCTGATAGTGCGCTGTGACGCTCGAGGGTCTCGCGCAGCTCCGCCACGAGAGCCGCCTGCTCCTCGGATAGACGTTCACTGTCCTCGCGCGCCTGGTTCGCCTGCCTAAGCGCCTGAAATCGCGCCCGCGCCACGGTGATCGTGCGTGTCAGCTCGCGCGGCTTCGGTGGTTTGACGAGATAGGCATCCACGCCTACCTGGGCAGCTTGCTCCACGAGCTCGGGCGCATCATAGGCAGTGAGCACAATCACGGGCGTCGGGCAAGTCCGCGCGATGTGCTGGGCCGCCTCCAGACCGTCCATACCGGGCATCCGCAGGTCCATCAAGACCACGTCAGGATCCAAGTCACGTGTCATCTGCACGGCCTCGGCGCCGTCTGAGGCACCGCCCACCACCGCATATCCCTCCTGCCTGAGCTGTCCAGCCACCATCTCGTGCACGAGATAGTCGTCCTCTGCAACCAACACCCTCAGCATTCGGGCCCGTTCTGCCGTCATAGCTTTGTCTGCGCTCATGCCGTCTCCTCGTCTAGCCAAGGGGCAGGGAGCTCCATCCGGGCTGCTGCACCGCCATCATTGTAAAGCCGTAGCGTACCACGTAGGCTGCGCTGAACCAGATTGCGCACAAGCTCCACACCTAGACCATCACCTTCGCCTGCTATGACAGCTACAGGATACCCCTTGCCGTTGTCCCGAAACACGACACATGCCGAGCCGTCGAGTTCCCTGGTC
>CAYOBT010000251.1:0-4589 GCA_964402205.1 uncultured Anaerolineales bacterium | reverse complement strand
AGACCTGGCATGGGAAAGAGTCGCGACGCTGACTTCTCGACTCGTGCGGGTCGTGGCCGAGACGGGCGCCCCGCAGATGGCGTGGCAGTTCGACTGGCGACGGGCCGTGGCCCTAGTCATCGGCGGCGAGGCCCACGGAGCCAGCGACCGGGCCCTGCGAGCCGCTGATGAGCGCGTGCGCATCCCTATGGCTGCCGGGGCCGAGTCGCTAAACGCCGCCATCGCCTGCAGCATGCTCCTCTACGAGGTCACAAGGCAAAGGTCCACGTCCTAGACGTCGGGCGCCATGCCAAGAAGGTCCAGCAGGAGCGTCAGGGCCGCCCTCGCAGAGAGCTCTTTGTTGGCAAGGCGATCGCCATGCCATTGGAATCGTTGGCACCGCTCGCCCTCGGGCGCAGCTACAGCCACGAATACGGTCCCGATGGGTTTGCCAGGCACGGCACCCGTCGGGCCCGCGATGCCTGTGATAGCCACCCCCACCTGCACGCTGAACCTTCTGCGAGCACCTTGTGCCATGGCCCTGCAGACAGCCTCACTCACCGCCCCATGCTCTTGTACGAGCGTGGAGGGAACCTCCAACAGATCCACCTTGACGGCGTTGTCATAGGCCACAATTCCCCCTACATAGGAAGCAGAGCTTCCGGGCGTGTTGGTGATCCAGTGGCTCAGGAGCCCTCCGGTACACGACTCGGCGGTCGCGAGGCGATACCCACGCGCCTCCAACCCATGACACAACCTCTCGGTCAACGTGAGCTCACTCACACTTGCCCCTTCCGACTGACTAGGTCAGGCAAGACACATCTCTAAGCACCGCATTCTATGCGGAATGCGGCTGGGCACGCAACCATTTTGGGGGACGTGATCTACCGTGGTAACATCGTATGAAGCTCAATAGCTACAGGTGACCAGTGACAAACGCCTCTTGGGATGTTGTCGGACATGAGTGGGCCGTAGCGTTGCTGAGTCGGCAGATAGCCGCCGGCGAGGTTTCGCACGCCTATCTCCTGTGCGGGCCCGACGGGATCGGCAAGGAGCATCTTGCTACCAAGCTGGCACAAGCCCTGGCCTGTGAGGCGCCGTCGCCACCGTGTGGTACCTGCAGCAACTGCCGGCGTATCATGGCGGACGAGCATCCGGACGTCCGGGTGATTCGTGGAACCGATAGCGCCATCGGCATCGACCAAGTGCGCGAGCTGCGGAAGTTTCTCTCGCTGACACCGTTCCAGGCTTCGCGCCGCATCGCGCTCTTGCTCGGCTTTGATGAAGCGAGCACCGAAGCCTCCAATGCGCTGCTGAAATCCCTGGAGGAGCCACCTGCGCACTCTGTGCTGATCCTAACCGCCACCTCGCCGCAGGCGATCCTGCCTACGATCCTGTCGCGATGCCAAGTCTATCATCTTCGCAGGATCCCGAGCGCAGACATCCAGGCCGCGCTCGAGGAACATCATGGGGTGCCTGCGTCGCGCGCCTCTACCCTTGCCAGGCTTGCCGGGGGCAGCCTCTCCTGGGCCATCGCTGCCAGTAGCGATCCATCTTTGGAAAAGCGCCTATCTGCGGACATCGAGCAGGCCATCGACCTCTGCCATCACGGACGCGCACGCCGACTCATGGCGGCTGATGAGATAGCCAAGAGGGACGATATCGCGCGTCTCTTGCATAGTTGGAGTGTGCTATGGCGCGACGTGCTCCTCACGGCCGCTGGCCAAGAGTCGCTCGCGGCTTTGCGAGAGCAGGGCGAACATCTGCGCATGATGGCGAATGTGTATGGCATCCAGCAAGCCACAGAGGCCCTGCGCAGCATCGAGGATGCATTGGATCAGATCGATCACCATGTGAACCCAAGGCTAGCCATCGAGGTGATGCTCCTGCGCTGGCGTCGCAACCGCCAGCCGTCAAGTCAGAGGGAAGGACGATAGCCATGCCCGTTGTTTGCGGCATACGATTCCGGGGCGTTGGCAAGGTGTACTATTTCTCGCCCAGGGATGACCTAGAGCTCGAGACCGACGACCCGGTGATTGTGGAAACTGCGCGAGGTCTCGAGATGGGGCGAGTCGTGTTTCCACACCGTGACGTGCCCAAGAGCGAGATCGTCGGCGAACTCAAGCCGGTGCTACGCAAGCCTCGCACCGACGAGCTGCTCGATGCGGTCCGCTACGAGCACAAGGAACAGGCCGCTGTCGCCACGTGTCGCGAACGCGTCGAGCAGTTGGGACTGCCGATGAAGATCGTCGGGGCGGAATACAGCTATGACGGCAGCCGCCTCACGTTCTTTTTCGCGGCAGAACAGCGTGTGGATTTCCGCGATCTGGTGCGCGATCTTGCCAGAACGTTTCGCACGCGTATCGACCTACGGCAGATCGGCGTGCGAGACGAAGCCAAGCTCATCGGGGGCATCGGCAAATGCGGCCGGCCGCTGTGTTGTTCCACGTGGTTGACCGGCTTTTCGCCTATCTCGATTCGCATGGCCAAAAACCAAGATCTTCCGCTCAGCCCATCCGAGATCTCGGGCCAATGCGGGCGCCTGCTGTGCTGCCTACGCTATGAGGACGATCACTATCGTGCCGTCAAGAAGCGTTTCCCCAAAGAGGGAAAGACTGTCGAGACAGAGCTGGGACCAGCGAGGGTGATGCGTATCGATGTGCTCCAAGAGGAAGCTCAGGTTCGCCTGCAGGATGGCACGCAGCTCAGCCTTACCGCTGGCCAGCTCAGTGGAGAAGAGCCTATCACCGCCGCGGTGGGGAATGGCTTGGCAGAGGAGCAACGTAGAGCTCTGGAATCAGCCTTGAAGAGCCGCTCAGCGGCCTCGGCAGAGAACCAGCAAGGCTCTCAGAGAAGCACACGTTCGGGAGCGCCCTCCCGAGGAGAGAGCGCAGCGCCCAAGACCAGCGATGAGCAGAAGCAAGACTCTTCTCGCCACCGCCCACGTCGTCGCTCGCGACGACGCCGTCCGCGCCGCACCAAGAGCAGCTCGTAGCACGCCATGGATCGCGCCACGGCGCGGCTAGCTCGCACGAGCTCTCCGCGCAAGAGCGGCCCGCAGTTCGCGGTAGCAGCTCTCTGGTACGTCGACACCACCGAGGATGTTCTCGGGAATGACGGACTCGCCGTGAAAGTCGCTGCCGCCCGTGGAGATGAGGCCGTACTTTTGGGCAGCCTCCAAGATGGCAGATGTCGCCTCTGCACTGTATCCTGTGTAGTAGGCCTCAAGGCCATCGAGACCACAGCCGGCAAGCTCTGCGACGACAGAAAGACGGGCGATTGGGTGGGCCAGCACGGCGACGCCCCCCGCCCCGTGGATGGCGGCGATGGCATCGCAGGGGCCTATCTTCTCCCGAGGAATGTAAGCTGGCTTGCCGTTACCGAGGTAGCGTTCAAAGGCCTCCTGGATCGAACCGACGTGACCTGCCTGCCGTAGGGCCTCGGCGATGTGAGGTCGTCCGATAGTGCCATCCCCGGCCAGCCCGTGCACCGTTCGCCAAGAGATGGGCATCCCCATCTCTGCAAGTCGCGCGACCATTCGCTTGGCTCGCTCGATACGAGACCCTCGCGATCGGGCTAGCAGCGCCTCTAGCCGCTCATCGGCTGTGTCGATGCCGTACCCCAGCACGTGAAGCTCGCCAGCGGGATGGTGCGTGCTGATCTCAACGCCCGGCACGACCGTTAAGCTGCACGCGTCTGCTGCCTCGAGAGCTTGCGCTACGCCCTCGGTTGTGTCATGATCCGTGATCGCCACCACGTCTAGATCGCGCGAGCAGGCCTCCACCACCAGTGCCTTGGGCGAAAGAGCGCCATCGGAAGCGCTTGTGTGCGTGTGCAGGTCGACGCCAAGGGTCATCTAGGTTCGACGATCAGCTTGATGGCCGTGCGCTCCTGATCGCCTATCATCACGTCAGTGAAGGCGGGAATGCAGATGACGTCGATGCCGTCCAAGGCTAGATAACCACGGGCGATAGCCACCGCCTTGGTTGCCTGATTCACGGCTCCGGCACCGATTGCCTGCACCTCCGCCCGACCCTTTTCACGTACCACACCCGCGATAGCCCCCGCAACAGCAGTGGATCTGGAACGAGCAGATACTTTGAGGACTTCCATGGGAGGCTGTCTCCTTTGAGTGCTGCGACCACAACGCCAGCGCTAGCGCGACTCTGGAGGCCAACGGCCACACACCGCGAGGACATCAGCAACGACACCGTCAGGATACCCGAAAGCAGCCAGATCCGCAAGGCCGCGAGCGTATACACAACATAAGCTCTTGAGGCATCCTTGGCTGCATGGCAGCCTTGACGATTGGCGTCTCTCTGCCATAATGGGCTTGTTCGGCTGCCTATCCAGCTTTCAGGAGAGTGATACATGACAGTCCAAGATCTGAGCGAGCGCGCCGCATGGTGGATCCATGACCGCTTTGGCATGTTCATCCACTGGGGATTGTACGCCCTTCCCGCGCGGCACGAGTGGGTGAAACACCGCGAAGAGATCCCGGACGACGAATACCAGACGTACTTTGATCACTTTGATCCCGATCTGTACGATCCCTCCGCGTGGGCGCGGGCCGCGCGCCAAGCCGGCATGCGCTACGTCGTGCTCACCAC
>CAYOBT010000250.1:0-4594 GCA_964402205.1 uncultured Anaerolineales bacterium | reverse complement strand
CGAGAGACGCGCGATCGCGTCATGTTCATGGCGGGGCACCCCGAGGCCTGCGATAGCCAGATCAATGTGCCGTTCACCTTCGTCGGCCTGCTTTGGGGCGAGAACGATATGGTGCAGACGCTGCTCTCGGCGCTCAAGTGTGGCTACGATACGGACTGCACCCTGGCTACCGCTGGCGCGTTCATTGGCCAGCTCAAGGGCGCCAGCGGGCTGCCGGCGGATATCACCGAGCCCGTGGGCGACGAGCTCGTGATGGGCATCGAGTACAACCGCCCAGAGATGACCCTCTCGGCGTTGGCGCGAGATACGGCGCGGGTGGGCGTTCTGCTAGCCGAGCAGTGCGCGACCGACTGCCACATCGACGAGGCGCCCCCGATGGAGCCGCTGCCGGCTACCGCCGTGCCCTCCCAGACGCGCCTGTCGGTGGCGTACGAGGGGCTGCCCGAGGCCGCGCCTGGCGACACCGTCAACGTGACGGTGCGCGTGGAGGGCGTGGTCCCCGAGGGCGAGCTGGTGGTGACGGGGCCAGAGGGCTGGGTGATCGCGCCGCGCCGTGCCAAGGTGGGTCCGCTGCGCCGTGAGGTCCACGTTGCCCTGCATGCCCCAGAGCAGGTGGACGTCTGGCCGCAGAAGAACCTGTTCACGGCGCGGCTGGGCGAGCTGACGTACACGTTTGGCGTGGCAGGCGCGCAGCTCTGGCGGCTCATCGGCGTGCACTATGACGCCGTGCCTGGCGACTATGTGCGGGAGAAGGCGGCGCGTCGGCGTCGGTTCAACCACCACTTTGTGTCGCTGGGGCGGGAGTACATCGACGAGCCGGTGCAGAACGCGGACGGGCTGTTCGAGGAATGGTCGGAGCGACTGGGGAAACCAGCCGTGGTGCCGGCCTACGAGCGGGTGGTCGACCCTTCCTGCGTGGTGGGATTGCGCGGGCCGCTGGTGTTCTACCTGGCGCGCACGGTCGTTTCGCCAGCGGAGCGCACGGTCCACATCGGCGTGGGCAACACCGACAGCTATCGTCTCTGGGTGAACGGTGCGCTGGTGGGCGATGTGGACGAGGCGACTTGGTGGAGCCCCTTTAACAATGTGCACGAGAACGTGACGTTGCGCGAGGGCGAGAACGAGATCGTGCTCAAGATGGTGCGCCCGCGCGATGAGACCAGGCTGACGCTGGGGATCCGCGAGCCGAGCGGCTATCGCGGGACGCATTTCAACACGACGGACTGGGTGGTGGATCTGGCGGATCGTCTGCCGTGACCTAGCCGCGTCTTGAAAACCGATGAGCCAATCGTGGGCGTCCAGGAGGATCCTGGGCGCCCACGTTGTTGTGCGCGGCTGACGGCGGGCTAGGCGAACGCGTTCCAGGCCTCGTGGCCGGGGCGCAGGCTCCCATCGGGGTTGACAAAGTGCAGCGTCTCAGGGCTGCCGACGGGGCCATAGGCCGGGTAGTGTAGGTCGGCGACGAGGCTATGCTGGAGGGCGTGGACGACAAAGCCGATCCCCCGCTCTTGCAGCTCGCCGAGCGTGTAGCGCAGAACCTCGACGCGCTTGGCGTCGTCCAGGGCGCCCCAGACGGTCTCCGAGGCGAGCAGCTCCTTGCCGACGCTCTCGGCAAAGGCGACATAGGCGTCGAGCGAGGCCTCGTACTCGGCCTTGCTGGCGCCCTCGCGGTTCCACACATAGTAGGGGTGCGCGGAGATAAGGTCGCTGATGGGCTCGGTGAGATCGAGCGCTTTCATGTGGGGGAAGTTGCCCACGGTGAGGGGTTGGGTGGCGCCAATATCCTTGCAGATGCGGTACGTCCAGGTGAGCCAGCGCAGCTCAGCGGCGCGGATGGGGCTGTCATCGTCCTCGAGATAGGGGGCCATCATGGGCTCGTTGCAAAGGTCCCAGGCGTAGATGCGGTCGTCGTCCTTGTGAGCGCCGACGACGTCGCGCAGGTAGGCGTCATAGAGCTGCTGGATGAGGGCGGGCTCGCGGGGGCCAGCATCGCCGACGTGCTGCCAGATGTCGTCGCGGGTGGCGCCGTAGCTGAGGCCCGGGGCGATGTGTTCCAGCGAGACGCCCCCAAAGTCGCAGACGGGATCGCGCCATCGGTTAAAGAGCAGCGGCATGACGAGGATATCGTGCTCGGCAAAGATGGTGAGCCCTGCCTCCAGGTTGGCGAGGAATCGCTGTGGATTGCGCTGGTAGGCCTCCTGGGAGAGCCACCAGCGGCAGAGGTTCCACCCTGCGAAGTAGCGCTTGCCTCGAGCGATCTCAACGGCCATGGTGCCGTGGTCGTGGTGTTGCCAGAGGTCGAGGGCGCTGGTGCCCCACGAACCGTCATAGTTGAATCCGCGTATATCGGGGCAACGCATGGGAAGCCTCCTTGCTGGCTAGGGGTTGGGAGAGGGAACGCATGCCGCAGCCTTACCAGGTACGATACGCGGTTGGGGAGAGTCTGGCAAGGGTGGCGGAGTGCATGGCATGCCGTGCACTCCACCAGGGCCGGTGGGCCAGGTTCATGCGCCGCCTTTGATGGCGCCGGACATGATCCCAGAGATAAGCTGCCGCTGGAAAGTAAAGAAGACGACGAGGAGCGGCAGGGTTGCCAGGGTGCTGCCGGCGAACATGAGGGAGTAACGCGGCGCGATGACGGTGGTCCCCTTGAAGTTGGCGAGCGCGAGGGGAGCGGTGATCTTTTTCGGGTCGGACAAGATGAGCAGCGGCCCCAGGAACATGTTGGAGGCGTTGACAAAGGTGAGGATGCCTAGGACGGACATGCCGGGGGCGATGTTGGGCAGAACGACGCGCCAGAAGGAGGCGAACTGGGAGCAGCCGTCGATGGTGGCGGCCTCGAGCATTTCGTCGGGGATGGAGGTGGCGATGTATTGCCGCATCCAGAAGATGCCAAAGGCAGAGGCCCAGGCGGGCACCCAGAAGGGCCAGTAGGTGTCGCTCCACTTGAAGACTTGGACCATGAGGAGATACCAAGGGATGAGGGTGGCCTGCATGGGCAGCATCATGGTGGCAAGCATGGCCATAAAGAGCTTGTCGCGCCCGGGAAAGCGGCGCTTGGCAAAGGCGAATCCGGCCAGAGACGAGAAAAAGAGAGTGCCTATGGTCTGGACCAGAGCAACGTAAAAGGTGTTGATGAGAGGCCGGGTGTAGTTCAGTTCTTGGAAGAGCTGCTGGTACGCGTAGGGATCAAAGCCGGCGGCGGGCCAGAGGTTGGGGGTGCTGCTAAAGAGTTCAGAATCGCGCATGAAGGATCCCATGAACATGGTGTAAAAGGGAAAGATAAAGATGATGGCAAAGGCGATCAGGATGGCATAGAGACCGACGCGCGAGACGATGTGCCAGAGGCGCGATGGCGCGCCTGTGGGCGTGGCGGATGTAGTCATGGTGTGCTCCCTTTCGATGACGGCGCGGTGTCTGTCAAGGCCGCGGCCATAGAGTGGCCTGCTGGCAGCGTGTTGGGTCCACGCTTCCCCTCCGGGCTGTTGGGGAGCGTTTGGTGGTTTATGGCCCCATGGTGGTGACGGCAAGAGCTTTTCATAGAGATAGAGATAGGGTTCAGCCTACCCAGCGGCGCTGGAGCCGGATCTGCAGGATGGAGATGACAATGACCAGCAGACCGATCATAAAGCCAAAGGCGGAGGCGTCGCCGTAGCGAGCGCCGCCGATGCCCAGGTTGTAGAGGCGGAGCATGAGGGTCTCAGTGGCGCCGCGTGGGCCGCCGGCCGTGAGCATGTAGGGCTGGTTGAACATGTTGAGCAGGCCGATCGTGGCCATGATGGTGAGGAAGAAGATGATGGGCCGCAGGAGTGGCAGGGTGACGCGCCAGAAGATGTTCCAATCGTTGGCGCCGTCGATCCGGGCGGCTTCGTAGATGTCGGGGCTGATGGATTGGAGGCCGCCGAGGAAGAGCAGGATGTTGTAGCCGATGCCGCCCCAGTGGGTGAGCATGATGACGACGCTCTTGGCAGCCCAGGGCGAACCGCGTAGCCAGGGGACGGGGGTGAGTCCGATGGCCTCGAGGCCGGCGTTGACCCAGCCGAAGGTATCGTCAAAGAGTTGGGTGAAGATGATGGCGATGATGACCGAGTTGGTGACATAGGGGACAAAGTAAAGGGTGCGAAAGATGCCGCGCCCTGGGAGTTTCTCGTTGTTCAGGATGACGGCAAAGGTGATAGCGATCATGATGCCGGTCGGCAGCAGGATGTAGGCGAACTCGAGGGTGTTGATGAGCGACTGGGCGATGTAGGGGTCCTTGAGCATGACGCGATAGTTTTCGAGGCCGACGAACTCCATGGGGCCAAACCCGCGCCAACTACTGAAGGATAGGCGCAAGGCCCAGATGAGCGGATACAGGGAAAACACGGCAAAACTGACAAAAAAGGGAGCTATGAAGAGATAGTCCATCCAGTGGCTAAGGATCTGTTTCCATAGGTTTTTTCGGTTTGGCTGCGTTTGCTGGCTTGTGTGTATGTTGGATGTTGTAACTTGGTATGTCATAGGACTTCTTCCATTTGTGTATGGTACAGGTCACTGGGTGCGGGTGCCGCGGACAGCGGCCCCGCGGATGGCGTGTGCACCCAACGGGCGAACA
>CAYOBT010000249.1:0-4606 GCA_964402205.1 uncultured Anaerolineales bacterium | reverse complement strand
GGCGGGTTGCCGAGGAGGACGCCGAGCTGGCGGCCCTGGTGGCCCCGCCCCAGCCCACGCGGACCAGCCCCTGGGACGACTGAGACGATTGTCACACCAGATACGATCTGCACGTGATGGTGTTCAGGGTCGCTCCCCCAGACAGCGTAGTCCGGGCCATCCGAGGCGAGCCCATCGGCACCATGGTATCGCGCCGCTAGCCAACAGAGAGCCACTCGACCGAGCCCTGTCTGCAGTGACGTCACAGAGCAATACGGAGGCCACACATGACTGATGATCTTCTACTCGAAGCCGAGGAAAAGATGGCCAAGGCCGTCGACGCCCTGAGACACGATCTGCTTACCATACGAACAGGTCGTGCCTCGCCAGCGCTGGTCGAAGACCTGAAGGTCGAGGTGTACGAGTCAGTGATGCCGCTCAACCAGTTGGCCACCATCGCCGTGCCGGAACCCCGTCTCTTGGCGATTCGCCCGTGGGACGCCTCGACGCTGTCCGCCATCGAGCGCGCCATCCTCAAGTCGGATCTTGGCCTCACGCCGAACAACGATGGCAAGATCATCCGGCTCAGTATTCCCTCTCTCAACGACGAGCGCCGGAAGGACCTGGCACGCATGGTCAACCAGCGGGTCGAAGAGAGCCGCATCGCCGTGAGGAACGTTCGCCGCGATGCGATGAAGCTGCTGCAATCGCTCGAGAAAGACGGGGACATCTCTGAGGATGACCGCTACCGGGCCCAGGACGACCTGCAGGAGCTCACGGACGAGTACATCGGCAAGCTCGATGCTCTAGGCGAGGCCAAGCAGACAGAGATCATGGAAGTGTAATGAGCGAGCAGGCAGAGCTGCCCCCGCTGCAGCCGCTAGAGCGCGTCCCGCGCCATGTCGCCATCATCATGGATGGCAATGGACGCTGGGCTAGAGCACGGGGGTTGCCGCGCACAGCAGGCCATCGGGCCGGCACGGAGAACCTTCGCGAGGTCCTCCGGGCTGCCGTCGAGTTCGGCATCGAGCAGCTCACCATCTATGCCTTTTCCACGGAAAACTGGGCTCGCCCCAGACCTGAGGTGCGAGCCCTGCTCGCGCTTGCCGAGAGCGTCCTCGACAATCGTCTGCAAGAGCTACACAAATCCGGGGTCCGGCTTCGGCATCTTGGTCGCACAGAAGGGCTTCCCCAGGCCATCGTCCGCAAGATTGCGCATGCGGAGGGGCTGACGGCAAACAACACCCGCCTCGGCCTGAACATCGCCTTCAACTATGGCGGGCGCGCCGAGATCGTGGACGCCGTGAAGGCTATCATCGCGGAGCATCCGTCTCCTGACGAGATCGATGAACAGACGATAGGCGACCATCTCACGACTCGCGGCCTGCCCGATCCAGACCTCGTCATTCGCACCGCTGGCGAGATGCGTTTGAGCAACTTTCTCATCTGGCAGACGGCGTATGCCGAGTACTATAGCACTGAGGTGTTCTGGCCTGATTTCGGCCGCGAGGAGCTGCACCGGGCCCTTGAAGCCTTCCAGGAGCGGCACCGCCGGTTCGGACGGCTTGACTCCGACCAGAGCTGACATCTCATCCATCGTCACGAGAGCTGGAGGAGCATGATGCTGAGCAGAAGGTTGGCGAGCGCAGCCGTGCTCATCCCGATCGTTGGGGCAGCCGTCTACTTTGGCGGAGCTTGGCTCGGTGCTCTTGTGCTGGTAGCGGTAGGTCTCGCCACCAATGAGCTCGTGAGCCTTCTACGGCAGCACGACCTGCATCCCTCCAGGGTGGCTGCGCTGCCTCTGGCACTGCTTCTCGCCGCAGATGGTAGCTGGCCCGAGCTTCAGCTCCTCGAACCAGTTCTGGTGCTGTTCACCCTGGTTCCGGCCAGCATCGCCGTATTTCAGCGCAACCAACCCGGCTCGCTAGAGAGCTGGGCCGTGCTAACAGCGGGGGCGCTATACGTGGGCTATGGTGCCAGCCACGTTGGACGCCTTCGGGCCACACCCAACGGATTCGCATGGCTGGCAACAGCGCTGATTGCCACCTGGATCTGCGACACGGCCGCCTATATAGTCGGCATGCATCTGGGGAAACGGCGTCTCGCGCCCAAGGTTAGCCCCAAGAAATCCTGGGAAGGCACGTTTGGCGGCCTTGGTGGCGCCCTTCTCGTCTCGATGCTGGCGGGCCCCTTGTTCCTGCGCATCGGGATCGGCTCGAGCGTCCTCTTGGGGGTGATCATCACAGCTGCCGCTACCTTTGGCGATCTGGCCGAGTCTGTCATCAAGCGACAAGTGGGCGTCAAGGACTCGAGTTCGCTGATTCCGGGTCATGGCGGCATGTTGGATCGCATCGATAGCCTGCTTTTCGTCGTGCCTCTGGTATACTGGTACCAGGTCGCTCTCCGGGCGCTTGAACTGTTGCGTTGACACACCATGTGATGGTATGGAAACGATCACTCTGACCGGCATCCTAGAGTTCGCAAGCCTGGCGCTGTCTTCTGCCATTGTCATCCTCGATTTCTCGTTGCTGATCTACATCCTGGCGCAGAACCTGCAGAGTCCTGTAGCGCAGGCCTTTGCCGAGATGATGGCCTTTGTCGCTCTCATCTACCTCGTGGACGTCACCATCGTCAGCGCAGAGACGCCCGAGGCAGCCCACATCTGGCTCCGGATCCAGTGGCTAGGGATCGCGTTTGTGCCCGCGGTGAGCTACCGCTTCTCCGACGCAGTGCTCCGCACGACCGGCACGCGAACGCGCTACCGGCGCGCAATCGCTGCAGTGGCCTATCTCTTGGGAGCGGCCACCTTTGCAGCAGTCGTGTTCACGCCCTGGCTCGTAGCGGGCGTCGGCCAGAAGGGGCGCTTCTATCATTTCGTCGCTGGGCCACTGTTCTGGGTCTTTGCAGCCTACTACTTGCTCATCAACCTGGCCGCCTGGCTCAACGTTCGTCGCGCCCAGCTTCAGAGCCTCACCTCGTCAGCGCGGCGACGCATGTCCTATCTGGCCCTCACCATTCTCGCGCCAAGCATCGCTGCCTTCCCCTACCTTCTCGTACCCACCGCGGCCGAGGCGCTTTCCATCAATGTGATCCTCTTGCTCACCTTGATGGCCAACGCTGCCATCGCCGGCATGACACTCGTCATCGGCTACACCGTGGCCTATCAGGGCATGTTCGTGCCCGACCGAGTCATCAAGCATCGGCTGATCCACTTTTTGCTGCGCGGTCCCCTGGTCGCCATCATGGTACTCATCCTGATGCTCCTAGTGCCCAGCGTCGAGTCGATCCTGGGCCTGCCGCGCGATACCGTCATGGTGGCATTGGTAGCAGGGACCGTGGTGTTGCTACAGATCCTGGTCAACAAGGCCAAACCGATCATCGACCGCCTCGCTCATCCCCATGATCACCGCGAGCTCGCGCTGATCGAAGCACTAGACGAGCGTCTCCTGACCACCACCGACTTGGAGCAGCTCCTCGAGAACACCCTCATCACGCTCTGCGAGAGACTGCGGGCGTCGTCTGGGTTCATCGTGGCCATTCGCAGCTCGGAGCTGGTCCTTAGGATCTTTTGTGGACCGCAGCAAGCAGCCTCCGATCTGCTATCGGGCATGTCGCTTGCAGGCCTCCTCGACGAGGTGAGCAAGAGCCGCGTCGACAGCGAACTCTCCAACGAGGACTGGATCGTGGCCGATGGACACTGGCTGCTTCCTCTGCGGGCGGGCCAGGACCGCGCCATCCTCGGTGTCGTGGGCGTGCGTGCAGTCGCCGCCGAGCCCGCATTCGAGGACGAGGAACTGCTAGCAGCGCAGCGCATGGTTGAGCGCCTAGATCGAGCGTTGGAAGATATCCAGCTCCAGCGCCAGGTGCTGGCCATCGTGCAGGGCCTAGAGAGCGAGCTCGTGCAACTGCAGGAATGGCGCTCGCAGCCCTCATTCGCCAGCTCTAGCGCACGGCAAGGTCTGGCGACGAACCCCATCCACTCGCCTGGATTCACGCAGACCGTCAAGGAAGCGCTCGGTCAACTTTGGGGAGGGCCCAAGCTCACCCACAGCCCCCTCATGCGTCTGCAAGTCGTCCGCGATCGCCTGCCCGAGAACGACCATGTCCCCGCCAAGGCGGCGCGGTCGGTTCTCACCGAAGCCATCGAGCGCCTGCGTCCCGAGGGCGAACGCAGCCTTACCGCCGCCGAATGGCTGCTCTACAACATCCTGGAGCTTCGCTATCTCCAGGGTCACAAGATCCGCGATATCGCAAGGCGCTTGGCGATGAGCGAGTCCGACTACTATCGAAAGCAACGTATTGCCATCGAGCAGGTGGCCGAGATGCTGATCCAGATGGAGCGCGCGGTGCCTGCCCCAGAGGACGGAAGCGACGCCGTCGCCAGCTAGCAGCCGGGAGCGTACGATGGCTTGGACCCTTCTACACGCAGCCGATGCACACCTCGGCTATGCTCAGTACGGTCTCAAAAAGCGACAACAGGACTTTGCTCGGGCGTTCGCCACGATGGCCCAAGAAGCCATCGCGCAAGACGTGCGAGCGGTTCTTCTCGCCGGCGACCTGTTCCACAAGCGCACCGTGGATGCCAACACGCTCTACCAAGCCGTCTCGGTGCTCCAGATGCTGCGTG
>CAYOBT010000248.1:0-4630 GCA_964402205.1 uncultured Anaerolineales bacterium | reverse complement strand
GATGGTAGAGCGCTCCCCAGGGCACGCTGTTCAGCCGCGTCAGATCGCGGTACCAATCGGCAAAGCGGTCAAATGGCCATCGCTCCATCTCGGAGAAGATGTCGGCGATCTCAATCTGCGCCTCGGGATGGTGTGCCAACAGCTCCTGGCGGACGGCCTCGGCTGAGGAGCGATGGCCTCCGCCCGTGTCCGACATGATCAGCAGAAAGCGCGGCATGGATTCACCTCTTTTGCCGGGGGCGTTGCTTAGCTCGTCGCGTGGACCCTTTGTAGCGCCGCGCGGCGACAGATCGTCGATTTGTCTCTAGGCAGCAGGGTGCCGTACGCGTGCAAGAGTCCGTCCATCACGCGCTCCCATGTCTGGCTTTCGGCATGGCGTCGGGCGAGCGCCCCCATGCGTTGGGCCAAAGCTCTATCGCTCACGAGACGCTGAACGTGTTCCAGAAAGCTGGGCAAATGGTTCGGTGGGAAGAGCAGCCCGGTCGTGCCGTGCTCGATGTGGTCAGGGCCGCCCCCATAGCGCGCGGCTACGACGGGAAGCCCGGAAGCCATGGCCTCCAGGATGACGTTGCCAAAGGTCTCGCTGGCCGATGGGAAGGCAAAGACGTCCGCCGAGGCATAGGCGTCGGCGAGGTCCTGACCGGTGAGGTAACCCGTGAATACGGTTCGCTGGGGGAGTGCGGCTGCCAGTTCCTCGCGCAGCGGTCCCTCGCCGACAATGGCCAGCCGCGCGTTGGGGAGACGCTCGAGGACGGGCACGAGCCACTGAACCCGTTTCTCGCTGGCGAGCCGCCCTACGTAGAGCAGAAGCGGGTCCTCGGGATGGCCGTCGGATAGCCGCTGGCGCCAGGCGAGGCTCCAGTGACGCGGGTGGAATCGCGAGGTGTCGATCCCGCGCCCCCAGACGCCTAGGCGCTTGAATCCCTGCGCGGCGAGCTGGTGGCGCGTGTGCTCCGACGGGCATAGGTTGAGATCGGCCTGGTTGTGGAGCCAGCGTAGATAGCCCCAGACCGTGTCCCGGAGCATGGCCACGCCATAGTGCTCGGTATAGCCGGGGAGATCGGTATGGTACGAGGCGACGACAGGCAGACCCAGGTTGCGGGCGTCCTGGATGCCCCAGAGCCCTAGAAAGGCCGGGTTGACCACGTGCACAAGATCCGGACGGAAGCCCGCCAAGATGCGCTCGCTTCTCTGGAACGGATAGACCAGGCGAAGGTCGCGGTACAAGGGGAACGGGAAAGATGGCAGTCCGATGATGCGGGTCTGGGCATAGCGTGATGGGGCGCCCTCGGGCGCGAACATGATGCTCTTGTGCCCGTGGTCTGCCAGGTGCTCCAGCAGACGGCAGAGCGTGTTGGCGATGCCGTCCCACTTGGGCAGAAAGGTCTCCGCATAGATGGCGATGCGCGGGGCTGGGCCCATAGACGTCGGCTCCCCTCTTGCGTGGCAGCGCTGGATGGTAGGGTTCCGTCCGTGAATCCCTGCCCGTCGCGTGTAGCGTACCTGCTGCGCGTTAAGGCGCGTTTAAGGCAAGGTTAGCGATTGGTATGGCCTGGCGCACTCGGTTACCCTTGCGGGGTGCTGATCCTCGGCTAGAATGCTTGCGATGATTGGTTGGGCTATGGGCCAGAGGGGGTTGGGATGATCGTTACCGAGATCGACAGTTTCGTCTGCCGCGTACCTGTCAGCGAAAAGGCGGCCGAACACGGCGTCAGTCCGGATGTCCCCGTGACGCGCGTGCGTACCGATGCGGGCATCACGGGCTACGAGTTTGCGCCCACCTGGGGGAGGGCATTGGAGCGCGCCCGAAAGCTTGTGGTAGGCCAGGATCCACACGGCATCGAGAGGTTCCTTCAGCAAGGGCTCATCTATGCGCCGGCCGTCGAGGTGGCATTGTGGGACATCCTTGGCAAGGCGGCCGGCGAGCCGATCAGAAACCTGCTGGGCAAGGTGCGCGATCGCATCCCTTGCTACCTGACCTGCGTCTGGCCCGGGAATCCCGATCAGTCGGACGTGTCCTACGAGACGCAGGCAACGCACCTCCGCTACTTTCAGGAGCACGGCTTCAGGGCGGCCAAGATTCGCTCGTTCCGGCGTCCCATCACGCAGGACGCTGACGCTGTCGCTGCCATTCGGGACAAGGTCGGCGGGCGCGACCAGTTTCAGATCATGATCGATCGCACGGGCGCGGCGTCTGGCACGGTGTGGACGTTGGACGAAGCGATCATCATGGCACGACGGTACGAGGCGTTGGAGGTGACGTGGCTCGAGGAGCCCATGAACCGCGGCGATGTGTTCGATCACGCACGGCTTCGGGCGACAGTGGATATCCCCATCACCGGCGGTGAGGGCGATGTCGGCCTGAGCATGTTCGCCAAGTACCTGCAGCATGGCTCCTTCGATATCCTGCAGCCCGAGCCGATGAACTGCGGCGGCCTGCTCACGACCAAGAAGGTCAGCGCCATGGCCGAGGGCTTTGGCGTGGACTGTGTGCCGCACGGCACGCACGGCCTTCGCCTGGCGTCGCGGCTTCAGGTCGAGGGCACGCTGCCCAACTCTTGGATCCTGGAGGTCGCGCTGGTGAATCCGCCGCTGCTGCCCTGGGAGCAGTGGGAACATTGCCTGGCGTTGGTGCGTCAGGACACGCTGTTCGAGGTCGAGGATGGCGCGTTCGTCATTCCGGACCGTCCGGGCATTGGCGTGGATGT
The DNA here is from genome assembly GCA_964402205.1 of uncultured Anaerolineales bacterium. Classification (GTDB taxonomy): domain Bacteria; phylum Chloroflexota; class Anaerolineae; order UBA1429; family UBA1429; genus DAIRUQ01. The sequence continues at coordinate 1,922 of CAYOBT010000248.1, read as the reverse complement.
GGATGACGAGGCGATCGAGCGATATCGCGTGCGGTAGAGAGCGGACAGGTCGAGGTCGAGCGAGCCTGGCTAGGGGAGGACAAGGGTGCGTACAAGCCGCTTTGAGCTGCGACAAGCCCAGCCTGCGCATGGCGGAACGATTCTATCGATGCCCGTGTTGCCAGAAGGCGTGGGGGCGCCGTTCGAGCATGCCTGGGGATACCTGGGAGCCGGTGGCGCCATGGAGGCGCACAGCCATCCAGCCCACGAGGTCTATTTCTTTCACAAGGGCGATGGCATCGTCGAGGTGGGCGACGAACAGCGCTACGTTGGAGCCGGCGACGTGGTCGAGATCCCGCCCGATGTGCAGCACTCGGTGCGCAATCACGCCGATGGCGAGCTTCTCTGGTTCGCTTTGTGGTGGTCGCCTACTGAGGCGTAAGCTACTCACTTTGCAATGCAAACGATCCCCCTCCCGATGAGGGGGATCGTCGCGTGTCGGGTGTGCCCTAGCTCTCGCTCGGAGGCGATGCTAGGGCACACATGGTACTACTATGGTCCATGGCATCACCTCCTTCCTTTTGTAGGATACCACCATTCTGACAGATTCGAGCTGCGTTGTCAAGCCTGTGCTAGAAAAAGTAGACCTGGGTCGCGTCCTCGAACTCGGCCTCAAAGGTATAGTCATCGACGCGCTTGGCGAGGCGCGGGTGGAAGGCATCGGCCTTGGACTTGTCGGGGAACTGCAGGCGACCACGGATCGGCGTCTCGAGTACGTACGGTTCGACCTTGTCGATGCGCTGCATGGCCTCGAGCGCGCCCTCGCGGATCAGCTCGTGGGCCTTTTCAGGCGCGTATAGCTTGCCGTACTCGACGCTGTAGGCTTCCTTGACGGCGACGGCCACAATGTCCGGCCCGAAAAAGTCGTGGGCCTCGTTGCACGTTGCGACGTCTCCCGTGACCATCACGAGCGGGATGCCGAAATGCCCCAGGAACAGCGCCGACTGGACCATCTCGCCCGACTCGCGGTCGTTGTACCAGTAGTGATCGCCGCGCATGGAGCTCTGCGTATGACAGAGGAAGGCTTTCGGCGTGCCCGCCATGGCGTGATAGCCGAGGAGCACGGCCGCGTCGTAGCCCCTGTATTGCTCGGCACGATCGGCCATGCTGGGACGGCTTCGCCCCGTGACATAGTCGGCTCGGGGGTCCATCAGGTCCGGCATAAAGTTGAACCCGCCACCGTGGCCGTCATCGACAGTGATCTCGGTGGCGCCGCCGGCGATCAGGCCGTCCACCAAGGCCGCAATGTCGCCCATCAGCAGCTTGCGCGCCACCTGGTACATGGCGCTGTCGCGGTCGCGCGTCTGCTCCCAGACGCAGACGCCGCTCACTCCCTCCAGGTCCGTCTCGACGTACACGCGCATGGTGTTGCCCTCCTCAGGATCGAACGTGACTCAACGCGTAGCTCGCGCCAACCGATTCTAGTGGTTGCGCAGACAATACTCAAGGCTCCATAGCCACGGCTATGGGACGCGCGGCTTGGCCAGGATCTCGCGGATCTCCAGCTCGTGGAACGTGCGGGGGTAGGCTGGCTTGCAGATGATGGCCGTGTCGGCCCCGCTGTTCGAGCCAGCGATGCCGACGACTTCTTGACCCATGGCCAATTCGCCAGCCTCGGCGGCCATCAGGATGCACTCTACGGCGACCTTCATCCCCTGGCAGAATCGGTACAGCGTCTCTCGGACGATCTCGTCTACGGTGCGGCCGCCGTGCTTGTCGGTGAATGCCGATCCCACGCCGTCGCCCAGCGCGTGGATGCCGGTGACGACCGCGATCCCTTGGGCGCGCAGCGATGCCTTGGTCTCGGCGCTCATGCACCAGCCTTGGTCCTCCCACCCATGCCCGATGGTGACAGCGATCACAGTGGCGTCGAGCGGGGCAAA
>CAYOBT010000247.1:0-4645 GCA_964402205.1 uncultured Anaerolineales bacterium | reverse complement strand
CAAGCAGAAACCGGCAAGCACGCTGACGCGTTCCTCTGCCGTTCCGGGCCAGGCGCGGGGCTCGTGCTCCGGACCACTGTACCTAGCGAGGTATGATGAAAGACCGAATAGTTGCGCGCGCAGAGACCCATTTGGTATCCGGTGCTCATTGATCGGAGGCCACCGTCCTCGCCGTCGGCGAGGTGTTGTACGGCCAAACCCCCGATGTCCTGCTTCGCGTGAGCACGCCCTTTGGCGGCGGTGTAGGTCTCACAGAGAAGGAGCTGTGTGGCGTCCTGAGCGGAGGCGTCATCCTCATCGGATCACTCCTAGGACGGATCTCGCCAGCGACTTCCGATGACGAGGTCCAGGCTCTAGCCGAGACATGGCGTCGCCAGTTCCACAGAGCCATGGGCGCAACGATCTGCGAGGATCTTCGAGCCACACTACCGAACGAACCCAACCGGTGCCGCCCAGTGGTGGGCAGGGGCGTGGGCCTCCTGCTCGACCTGCTCGAAGACTATGTGGCAGAGGCGCCGTACCGCTTGCGCTAGTCGTCAGGCTCCAGCCCAGCGAACGAGCCATCTGGGATGATCCAGGCTCGGGACATGCGTGGTGTGTTTAGCGCGCACCCCACCTGGCCATCCCGCGATACGACAATCAGGCCCCCCACGCCCTCCACTCGGCGGGCGAGATAGGCAATGGACTCTTCCGCTGCCTGCTGGGCGGTCACGCCACCTTGGCCTAGGCGATCGACACATCGCTTGGCCATTACGATGCGCGTGATCTGCTCACCAACTCCGGTGCAAGAGACCGCGCCCACGAGATCGTCAGCATAGATGCTGGCCCCAATGCAGGGCACGTCACCGGCCCTGCCCGGTACCTTGAGCGGGGAACCACCCGTAGACACTCCCGCGGCCATGTGCCCTTCAACGTCTAGGGCAACCGCGCCGACCGTATCGTGCGCGAGCGGGTGCGCCTGCACGCGCTCCCGTTCGCGCTGCACGATCAGCTCGTCCGGGCCACAGCGCGAAAGGCCGTGCGCTTCTCCCCAGCGATGAGCACCCTCTCCCAAGAGAAGCAAGTGGGGCGTCGGCACCAGCAGACGGGCGAGCGCAATGGGATTCGGTATCTCAGAGATGCCGGCCACCGCCCCGGCGTCCAATCTCCCGCCCTCCATAAAGGCAGCGTCCATGGAAAGAACGCCATCAAGATCGAGAAACGAGCCACGACCGGCATCAAACACGGGGTCGTCTTCGAGTACGCGAATGGCGGCCTCCACCGCGTCCTCGGCAGGGCCACCCGCCAACAGAATCTCCCACCCAACCTGGCTGGCGTGCGCCACCCCACGGCGATGCCCGTCCGCCAACTCGTCTGGGATATCGCCGGCACCGCCGTGGACGACCATGACGGGTCGCGTCATCTCATGCACCTCCCTCGCCCTGCGCCAAGCCTTCCGGCAAAGGACGCCCCTGCTCGGCCATGAACCCAGCCACGTCGCCCAACGAAAAGGTGCCCTCCATCGGGCCTTGCCGCGTGGTCGCCAGAGCTCCGACGGCGTTCGCAAAGGCGCCTGCGACGTCCAAATCCCATCCTCGCAGCAACGCCGTGATCAAACCGGCAGCGTAGCAATCGCCGGCACCGGTCGGATCCACCTCGGTCACCTCAAAGGGCGCGACGTCAACGCGACCATGGCGCCCAAACAGCGTAGCCCCCTCGGCCCCCTGCTTGAGCGCGATGAGCTCTACGCCGCGATCAAGCAGCTCCCAAGCTGCCTCTTCGACACTTGCCGCGTCCACAAGACCCATCAGCTCTGCGCCGCTAGGCAGCACATAGGTGGCCAGGTCCAACACGGGCTGGCAGATGGCCCGAATCTCCTCGACCGGCATGAGCTCTGGCCGCAGATTCGGATCAAGCGAGATCGTCCCCCCCTGTGCATGCACACGCCGACAGAGTTCGTAGCAGGTTTCCCGCAGCATGGTACTGATGCTGAGCGAGGATCCCGTGACATGCAAATGACGAACGCCATCCAGATATCCGGCGGGCACCTGGGCCATCGTCACGTCAGCCGCCGCAGCGTCGCGCAGGTGAAACAGAAAAGAACGCTCCCCATCTGAGCGATAGGACACAAAGGCCATGCCGGTGAGCCGCTCGTTGGTTATGCGAAACGCCCGCAGATCCAGGCCGTCGGCGCGAAGGCGATCCGCGATACAGTGCCCAAACGCATCGTCTCCGACTGTGGCGACCATCCCAACGTCTGCCCCGAGCCGGGCCGCGGCATCCGCAAAGATGACCGGCGCGCCACTGGGAAACGGCCCTGAAAAGATCGCCGGGCGATCCAGCGGCTGATCCAGCTCCGTGCGCATGATCTCGACCAAAGCTTCCCCTACCGCGATGATGGCAAGCATGGCAGCCTCTCTTCCTGCGGCGACAACGGCCGCCATTCTAGTCCTGCAGAAGCCACGGGTCAACGCTGGCTGCGCCTTGATCCTTGCTTCCCTCACGAGTACACTCTGCGTGATGAATCCGTGAAGGAGATGCCTGTGCGAGTTCTGGTGATCTCGGATGTGCACTCGAATCTAGCCGCTCTGCAGGCTGCGTTGGAGGATGCTGGCGAGTTCGATGAGCTATGGTCTCTGGGTGACGTCGTCGGCTATGGCCCTCAGCCCAATGAGTGCATTGCCACCTTGCGAGAGTACGAGCACGTCTACATCGCGGGCAACCATGATTGGGGCGTCCTAGGGAAGATCTCGCTCGATGACTTTAACCGGGATGCTCGCCGCGCCAACCTCTGGAATCGCGAGCAGCTCACCCCAGAATCGCTAGCCTACCTGGAGGCAGCCCCCGAGACCATCGTCAAAGGGGACACAACGCTGGCTCATGGCAGCCCGCAGTATCCCGTTTGGGAGTACCTCGTCTATGCCAGCGCGGCCAAGGTGAGCTACGAGTTCTTTGAGACCAAGCTCTGCCTCGTGGGACATACCCATGTGCCAATCCGCTTTGAGATGGATCCTCAAGATTCGGATTGCCGTAGGTTCGCCCTTCCCATCGATGAACCACTCACCCTAGACGAGGGACGCTACATCATCAACCCCGGTAGCGTAGGGCAGCCACGTGACGGCGATCCGAGAGCGGCTTATCTGCTGCTCGATACGGATGACCTCACCATCGACCACCGACGCGTGAACTATGATGTCACCACCACACAGGAACTGATGCGCAAAGCTGGCCTCCCGCGCCGGAATATCAACCGGTTGGAGAGGGGCTGGTAACGGGCGCCGGAGGGAACCTGTCAAGCACTGTGAGCGTCTTTCCTGTGCAAGCTTACGCGATCCAAGGAGGAAACATGTCGAGACATGTGAGAAGGCTCATCGGCGTCGTCTTGGTGCTTTCGCTAGCAGTGGCAGGTTGTGCCGCTCCCCAAGTAGCCAAGGAAGCGAGTGGCAGCTGGGATGTGGCCGAGCCGGCGAGGGCCCCCGTAGCGGAAGAGGTCGTCGAGGAAGTGCTCGTCGAGCGCGAGGTGCGTGGCGATGCCGGGGCCTACAGCGGCGATGAGAGCAATCTCGGCTCTGCCATGCAGCAGATGATCATACGGACAGCCAACCTCTCGGTAGTCGTCAAGGAGACTGAGGATGCCGTCGACGGGATCACCAATCTGCTCGACAGCTACGAGGGGTACGTCACACAATCGCACACCTGGTACTCGGGCGAGGACGTGTACGCCAACATGGTGCTGCGCGTGCCAGCCGGTTCACTGGACGCGTTTCTGGAGGACCTGCGCACCTATGTCGTCAAGGTCGAGGACAGCAGCATCACCGGCCAGGATGTCACCGAGGAATACACGGACCTGCAAGCCAGGCTACGCAACCTGGAGGCCACGGAGCAGGAGCTGCTCGTGCTTCTGACCGAGGTCCGTGAGAACCGAGGCAAGGCAGAGGACATCCTTGCCATCCATCGCGAGATCACCAGCATCCGCGGACAGATCGAGTCGCTCCAAGGTCGCAAACAGTACCTGGAGCGTATGACAGCCATGGCCACCGTCCACCTCTCCATTCGACCAGAAGCGACGCCGGGGCCCGTGGTGCAGGATCGATGGACCCCAATGGTCACGCTTGCTCAGGCAGCACGGGCTTTGCTCTCGCTGCTGAGGGTACTGGTGGATCTGGCCATCTATCTGGTAGTGTTCTCGCCCGTGGTCATCATCCCGATTGTCATCCTATGGCTGCTGGTCAAGCTGATCAAGCGCAGAAAGGCGCGCAAGGCTAGCTAGCACGCTGGCTCTGACGCAACAAAAGTGGGCGAGTCCTCGTTCGGGACTCGCCCACTTGGCGCACTGGGGCACAGCGCTTTGTGCCTTGATCGCCCTCAATCGCCCTGGCAGGCCTCCTCGGCCACTTGCTGGCGCGCCATCTCGCGAAGCAGCCAGAAGACGGCCAGACCGACGAGGCACCCTATCAGGAACGCTGTCTTGTGCTTCACAGATCCGCCTCCCTATGTTGGGCCATGTAGCGAGTAGTGCACGGTCGAGCCCTTAGGCCTCCAGTGTCGCCAGTCGCTCAACCAGGCGCTGCTTCCGCTCGCGGTGACCCGCCAGCTTCTCGCGCTCGCGGCCCACGACCTCGGCCGGTGCCTTGCTGACGAAATTCTCGTTGCTCAAGAGTTGCTC
>CAYOBT010000246.1:0-4666 GCA_964402205.1 uncultured Anaerolineales bacterium | reverse complement strand
GCCTGCGGTGACTGCGAGGAACGCTGCCCGTTTGGCGTCGCGGCGGTAGAGCGCATGGACCGAGCGCGCGAGCTCTTTGCCCAGGCAACTCCCGCTAGGTGAGCTTGATCCAGCCAAGTCAGGAGGTCCCTCATGGCCGTTGCTTGTTCCAGTGGCACGTTCCACCAACTCCCGCTCGAGTTCGCGTTGCGAGGCATCCGCAAGATAGGGTTCAAGCACGTGGATCTGCTTGCCATCGAGGGATGGTGCCACATCAGCCCCGCCGACGCCGTCACCAACGTGGACAAGGTCGACCGCCGCCTGCAAAAGGCCTTGGACGCCACCGGCCTCGAGCTGGACGCGTTCAACATGGGCTTCTCGCCGGCGCTGCACGATCGTGACGCGGACGCACGCTTGCAGCGACGGGAGCAGGCCGCAGCCATGGCCGAGCTCATGTCGCGCTACCACCTGACGGCGGCCACGCTGGTGCCCGGTCAGCCCGATCCCGATCTCGCCACCGACGTTCTGGTGGAGCGCTCCATCGCCTCGCTGCAAGAGATCATGGCCATCACGCGGCCCCTCAGCCTGACGGTCTGCCTGGAATGCCACGTCAACTCGGTCATGGAGGATCCAAGCGTCGCGGCCCGCATTCTCGACGCGGTGCCAGGGCTGATGGTGGCCTATGACCCATCGCATCTGATCATGCAAGAGATCCCCCTTGAGGATACGGGCGCACTCTTGGAGCGCACCGGTCGCGTGCATCTGCGAGACGCGGCGCCTGGCGAGATGCAAGTGCGCTGGGGACGCGGCGACCTCGATCTGGACCAGGTGCTGAAGCTGCTGCGGCAACACGGCTACACGGGGGGCTATTCCATCGAGGTGCTGGATCCTTGGGGAAGCCGCGCCGCGCGAAAGGATGCCGTTGCCGTGCGGGAGGCGCTGGCGGAGCGGGGGGTCAGTTAGGCGAACTTGGAGGCAACGAGAAAGGGCCGCCACTCAGTAGCTGGTGACGGCCCCACGCAAAACGCAGGACTCAAGTGACCTTTTCTGTCCTCCGATTGCCTGACCCTCGACGGTTCGAACGTTTTACCGCCCGTTCCACCGACCACGTTTCTTCTGGCTTACGCTTCCGGACGAGCCGGGGCGGCGCTTGCTGCTCTCGAATCTTGGCTCAACGCGTGTCTCCACGCGGTCTACGAGCTCCGGACCCTTACCTCAGCTCACGGTTTCTGTCTAGGCTTGCGCCCTCCAGCTCCCCGTCTGCCAGACTCCTCGTCTGGGAGTCAGACCCAGAGGGTCGATCCAATCCCTCGAGTCCTGCGCAAGTATAATAACATGCCAGGGAGCCTCTGTCAAGGGATTTCCGCGAGATCTCGACGGTTTTGACGGATAGTTCTGCGTCCTCTCGCCAGCGATGGGCGCTTCTGCTACAATGGTGGCGAATCGAGTGTCGCCCTACGCGAGAGGCCAGTGAGGGATGTCGCAGCAGACGCACCTCCCGCAACGCGCAGAGGACGCCCTCGCCACGCAGAGCGCGCCGACGCGCTCGCCAGGCCAGATCGCCCTGCAAGAGATCATCCGGCCCATCGCGATCGCCGTGATGCTCACCTGCTTGGCCGTCGCGGTCAGTGTCCTGCTCGAGCGCATCGTCCGGGACTGGCCAGGGCGCCTATTCGCCATCCTAGCGTTCTTTGCCTCGCTCGAGAGCATCCACGCTTACCGGATCTTGGCCCATCGCGACGTGGGTTCGCGCGACCGACTGCGCTTTCGCTTTGTGGAATGGGTGACGCTGCTGTTGGTCATCCGATTCGGCGTCTATCTCCACTATGGCTGGGATCGCCTTCTCGAAGACGCAGCTACCTGGACCGTCAGCGCCATCGAGTTCTTTAGCTATGGCTTTGTAATGAGCGCCGTACTGGTGTTCGCATTCTGGTACGTTGCCCTGATGCTCGCCCGGGCCGTCTGGGAGCTTGAGGTAACACCCATCGAGCACATGCCCACCGTCACGGATCCCGGCTTTTACCTGCGTGCGACCATGCCTCGCCACGGTCAGACGGATCGCCGGGCGCGCATGTTCATCATCATCACCACCTATCTGCTAGGCGGCACGATGCTCCTGATGTTCACGGGCATGGCCCAGCTCGATCTTCGGTCCCTCGAGGCGCTCCCCAATGCGCGCCTAGGCGGACTGGGGGCCAACGCGCTCGTCTATTTCGCGGTGGGATTGCTGCTCATCAGCCAAGCTCGCTACACGGTGCTACGGGCGCACTGGGAACTTCAGGGCATCGCCGTCAGCGGCCACATTGGGCAGCGCTGGATGGCCCTCGCCATCGCCTTTCTTGCGCTGACCGCCCTAGGCGCCATCCTGCTCCCAGCGGGCTATAGCGTGCCGGTCCTTGAGGCGGTGAGCATCGCAGCGCGGTGGCTGGCTTGGATCGTGATCCAGGCGCTGCTCCTCATCCTGTTCTTTGCAGCCGTAGCCGTGCGTCTCGTGCTAGAGCTGCTGACCGGCCAGCCTCAACCACGGACGGCCATGCCCACACCTCAGCCGACGCCCATTCCTCCAACCGGCGTCCAGGGCCGGGGGCCCTCGCTGGCCTGGCAGCTCGTCCGCTCGCTGCTGTTCTGGTGGGCGCTGCTGGGCATCGCCGCATACTCTGTGGTGCACTTTTTCGGGGATCGCCTCCATCTGCTGAGGTGGCTCAGACAGACCAAGCTATGGGCCTGGCTGCGCGGACTCTGGCAAGCGCTCCTGCGCACGATGCGCGGGGCCTGGTCAGGGGCAACGCAGGCTGTGCAGTCCATGGCAACCCGTGCGCGCGCCACTCGGGCGCAACGCGCCCTCGCGCGCTCGCGCACGCTCATCTCGCTACGAAGACTCTCGCCCCGTGAACGCGCGCGCTTTTACTATTTGGCGACGTTGCGCCGCGCCGAGCGAGTCGGCCTAGGAAGGCTCCCCCATCTCACACCCAACGAGTACCAGGTCCTGCTGGCCCAGAGCCTTCCCGAAACCTCTGGCGAAGCCGAAGGGCTTACCGGCATCTTTGACGAGGCCCGCTACTCAGCCCACCCCATCGGCAAGGACGTCGTATCGCGAGCCCGCCGTCTTCGCCGACAACTGGTGCGCTCGCTACAGCGTCGGCACGAGGACAATGCCCCGGACGCTTTGCCATCGGATGCCCCCGCCTCGCCGTCCGAGCCCTAGCGCGAACACGCCACTCGACCCATTCCCCACGCGATGCTAACCTGCCGCTTACCATTCGTTAACATGGATGCGCTATGCTGCTCTCGCAAGGTGGTCATCACGCGCGTGGACGGCGCGGGCCATGGTATCCTACCCAACACTGGGCAACATCCTCTTTTGCTTGTACGAGAACGCTAGCCTCGCCTTGGCATCGGTGCTAGGCGATGACCACGACGCGCTGCCCGAGACCCTCGAACTCCAAGAGGCCCTCTTTCTGCTGAGCTTGGCCGGCTGCCCTCTGGAGGCAGCCGACACCGCTGCTTGCATAGCTCCTGAGATCTAGCCACCATCACAACCGGGCTCGTGCCATCTCTTGCCCCCGGAGACGGCCCGAGACCGCATCCTCCGACGCTGCCCTCGCATGCCCCTTGGACAGATGCGTCGCATCGGACTAGGATGGGCGTACTGGCGCTAGACCCTCTCGCGAAGCAAGCCCGCGCCAGTACGGAGGCTCTTGTGCAAATCGCCTTTGGACCCGTTCCCTCCCGACGCCTCGGGCAGAGCCTGGGCATCAACAACGTCCCGCCGAAGCATTGCACCTACGCGTGCGTCTACTGCCAGCTCGGGCGGACGCCCCACATGCACGTGGATCGCCGCGCGTTCTACCCCGTCGATCGGATTGCAGAGGCCGTTCGACAGCGATTGCAGGCGCTGGAAAAGGACCACGAAAGGGCGCCTGACTATGCCACGTTCGTGCCTGACGGGGAGACCACCCTCGATGCGAACCTATCGGAAGCCATCCCGGCGGTGAAGGCGTTCGGCGTGCCGACTGCCGTGATCACCAACGGCTCTCTGCTGGACGATGGCGAGGTCCGCGATGCCCTCCATCAGGCCGATTGGGTCTCCATCAAGGTGGATGCGGCCCACACCGACGTCTGGCGAGCTGTCGATCGTCCCCATGGTAAGCTGTCGCTCGATGCCATCCACGACGGGGCTCGCACCTTTGCCTCCTCCTACAGCGGCATCCTCGCCACGGAGACGATGTTGGTACGCGGCGTGAACGACCATGCGCCGGAAATCGAGGCCATCGCCGACTGGCTTGCGGCCCTCCAACCAACCGTGGCCTACCTGGCCATCCCGACCCGTCCCCCAGCCGAGTCGTGGGTCAAGCCCCCCACGGAGGAAGCCCTACACGCCGCGTATCAGATCCTGGCATCGCGCTTGCCGCGCGTCGAGTGGCTCATCGGCTATGAGGGCAATGCCTTTGCGTCGACAGGCGACACGACTCAGGATCTCCTCCAGATCACGGCCGTGCACCCCATGCGCGAGGACGCCGTTCGCGGGTTGCTGACCAGAAACCACCAGGACTGGTCCATAGTGGAGCGTGCGGTGACCTCCGGAGCCATCCTCTCGCTCTCCTATGGTGGTCAGCGCTACTATGTGCGGGCTTTGGCCCGACGAGGCTAGATCAGCCACCCAACTCCCGGGCGGTGCCAGATTCCC
>CAYOBT010000245.1:0-4679 GCA_964402205.1 uncultured Anaerolineales bacterium | reverse complement strand
CAATCTGTGGAAATGATAGGTCCGTCATCTCGCGGGTGAGGTACATGACGATCTGGCGCGGCAATGCGATGGCGCGCGTTCGACGTGGCCCGACCAGGTCATCCAAACTCACGGCGTACTGCCGCGCTACCACCGACATGATCTGCTCGATGCTCACCTCAATAGAGGGCGACAGCATGTCGCTCAGTGCGCGCTGCGCAGTCTGAACCGTTAGCGGATAGCCCATCATGCGCGCCAGAGCCAGCACGCGATTCAGGGCCCCCTCCAACTTGCGAATATTGCTATGCACCTGCTGAGCGATGAACTCGGTCACCTCGCTGGGCAACGTGATGCCCCTCTCCTCCGCCTTGGCGACCAGAATCGCCATACGGGTCTCCAAATCCGGTGGCTGCACGTCCGCAGTAAGCCCCCACTCGAATCGCGAGCGGAAGCGCTCCTCGAGGCCGACAAAAGCACTGGGCGGACGATCACTGGAGAGCACAATCTGGCGGTTGTCCTGATAGAGATCGTTGAACGTGTAAAAGAACTCTTCCTGCGTGCGCTCCTTGCCAATGAGGAACTGCACGTCATCCAGTAGGAGAACATCGATGGTGCGGTACGTGGCACGGAACTCGTCCGTCGTATGGGTTCGAATGGCGTTGACGAGATCATTGGTAAACGTCTCGCCAGACACGTACAGGATGCGGTGATTCGTCTCCGCCACATAGTTGCCGATGGCGTGTAGCAGGTGCGTCTTGCCGAGGCCTGCATCGCCATAGACAAACAGAGGGTTGTAGGCAGTGGCGGGAGATTCGGCCACTGCCATGCAAGCGGCGTGGGCGAGTCTGTTGGACGATCCGACGATAAAGTTGTCAAACCGGTTGTTGGGGTTGACGCGTGAGAGACCCCCGTCAGGCTGAAGCCCTTCCTGGATGCCAAGGAGCTCCGAGGGCTCGCCGGCCGCATGGCTCCCGTTACGACGGACCACGAACCGGACAGAGCACGTCCGATCAGCGATATCGCTCACAATGCGGTGGATGTCACCATAGAGCCTGTTAGCCAACCAGTCCTTCGCATAGGCCGAACGCACCCCCACGATGAGCGTGCCATCCTCGTAGGATATCGCCTGACTATCCTCTAGCCAGGTGTCAAAATCCTCCCTCTTGAGCTTTAGCTCGATGCGGCCTAGTGCTGCTTGCCAAAGCTGGTCAGCTTCCATAGCGCCCTCCAGATTGAAAGGCGACAATTCCCCAGCTCAATCAGCGAGGAACTACATAGAGAGTACGTCGCCAAGAGCCAGCGCGAAGGACGCCCAGAGGCGAGCCCTTTGCCAGCTCGAATGATGTTTTGTGCCCTTGGATCTCCTGATAGGAGGCATCGCGAGGCGACGGACCGGTGCGGAGCTACGAGGACGGGCACACTGCACTGCCGTACCGACCGGGATCGACGCGACACGTCGACAGACTCCCGATTCGCGGCTGAACGATCGCTGGCCCCTTGTCGGCGAGGGGCCACACCTTGCAGAACCCACGCTCCTGAGAACGCCGCCGCCACAACTGCCCCGATTCTACCATTCGGGCCTATGCTTGGCAAGACCAGAGCTTGCGAGTATCCGTCAATTCGCCCCGGACCAGTGCTCCGATGGGCATCCGCGCGTTCCGGCGGTTGCCGCCGAGTTGCCGGTGCGTGGTATAATGCTCCCTGTGCTCCGCCGCAACCGACAACCATGAGAGGTATAGGGTCGATGAACCTCAGGTGCCCCTGCCCCAGAATGGCGTGGCTCGCGACGGTCCTTCTTGTTGGCGCAGTCCTGATCGGAGGGTGTGGCATAGGTCTACCCACACTCTCAGGGCATGTGCTCGATGCAGAGAGCGGCCATCCAGTCGCAAGTGCCGTGATACGTGTGGCAGACCAGACCACGCGGACCGACGGAGCCGGAGCGTTCGCCATGCGCCTACCCCAGGGAACCCACGAGCTTGCCGTGTATGCACCTGGCTACCAGCACCAGACGCTAACCGCCACTTTACCCCAGGAGAATCCCAACAATGCCTTGCGCGTATCGCTGAACCGTCGCCAGTTGCGCGGCCTCGTCCTCGACCAAGAGGGCAAGCCGATGGCTGCTGCTCTGGTTACGATGGGGACCAGCCAGATACCATCGCAGGAAGATGGCACCTTTGGCCTAGACGCTACCGAGCTATCCACGCTTACGGTCACCTCGGACTGCTACCTGCCAGCCGAGATAGCCCCAGCAGAGATCGAGGCCTTGTTCGACGGCGGCGGAACGCAGATAGCCGAACTCAACATCACCATGGTCCCGAGCGTTGTCGCGGGCGTCGTCACCGATCAGTTCAGTGGGCAGCCCATCCCAGACGTCGCGGTGCACCTGGGGGACCAAACCGCTCAGACCGGTCCCGATGGGAGCTATGCCCTGCTGGCCTGCCAGCCGGCCGACGAAATGCGCTTCAACGCGTCCACACATCGCCCCCTGGAGGGCATTGCCTACGACGGCCAGACCGAACAGGATGTCTCGCTGGAACCCTGGTGGACGCTGCTAGAGGTCACAGATGCCAAGAGCGGCGACGGCCTGCCGGGTGTGCGCGTCGGCTCCGATATAGGCGTCATCGAGACAGAGGCCGATGGCAAGGTGGCTCTCAGAGTCCTGCCGGGTACCGGACTCACCTTCGAACGTTTCGGCTACCGATCCACCACACTTGACTATCAGGGCGCGGAAAAGGTGCTGGTACCCCTCGAGCCCGTCGGACTCGCCGGCACGCTATTGGACGGCAGCACCGGATTGCTCGTAACGGGTGCGACCATCCAGGCCTTTGAGCCCGGCAGCGACGAACCCATCCTCTGCGAGACGGACGAGCAGGGGCGATTCCTGCTAGAGGAGCCCCAGGAGATCGAGACAGTCCGCGCCAAGGCAGCGGGCTATCGGGTTGCGACCATGTCGCTCGAGAGCTCTCCGGTCGTTGAGATCCATCTTGAGCCCTTTGTCGCCAAGGGGATCTATATCACGTTCGGCAGGCTCGCCGATCCTCCTCGGCTGGAAGAGCTGCTCGACTTGGTGGGGGATACCGATCTCAACACCGTTGTGATCGATGTCAAGAGCGACCGCTCTTGGCTTGCCTGGCCCAGCAAGGTGCCATTGGCCCAAGAGACGAACGGCTACCAAGAGAACGTCATGGACCTGAGCGAGGTCGTGCGCATGTGCCATGAGCGTGACATCTATGTCATCGCGCGCATGGTCATCTTCAAGGACGATCTGCTCGCCGAGACGCGGCCCGATTGGGCGGCCAAGTGGTCGAACGGCACCCTGTACCACGACTTTGAGGGGCTGGCATGGATGGACCCATTCCGCCAAGAGGTGCGCGACTATAACCTCGCCCTCACCATGGAAGTGGCCGCTACAGGCGTGGACGAGATCCAGTATGACTATATCCGATTCGCCTCGGATGGCGTCCGCGGCGTCGTGTACAGCCAGGATGACGATGCCGACTCCCGCACCGAGGCGATCGTCGAGATGGTCCGCCAAGCTCACGACGCTCTGGCGGCGACGCCAGTCTTTTTCTCCGTCGACATATTCGGGCTAACGCCATGGGTCGAGCCACCCAGCGACATGGGAATTGGTCAGCGCGTAGCAGATATCGCAGCCTACGCCGACTATATCTCGCCCATGCTCTACCCAACGACCTTTACCAGGGGCAATCTCGGCTACGACGCGCCGGGCAACCATCCGTACGAGATCGTCTATCGGAGCGTGCTGCAGTGCCGTGAGCGCACGGATACACTTGTGCGTCCTTGGCTCCAGGCCTATTCCATCGGCCCTTACCAGTACGGGCCCATCGAGCAGCTCTTGCAGATGCGCGCTGCCGTAGAAGCAAGATCCGCAGGATGGCTTTTCTGGCACGCTGGCACGAGCTACGACGCGGACGTGTTTGGAGCCGATGCCTGGGAGCGCTATCCAGCGGCCGGAGGGCCTCCCGCTATCCCTAGCGACTAGACTCGCCTCTCCCAATGCAACCAGAAGGCGGTCGTCCTCATGGGGCGACCGCCTTGCGCAAGCTCGAGTGTGCGGCGGCTGGACTCAGATGACCGACTCTCCGAACACCTTCATGCCCGCACGATGCACGGCGAGCATTCCCTGAGCAGCCTGTTCGGCCGTGGGGATCGACGCCTCGTCGGGCTTGTCTGAAAGCCCAAAGGTCAGCGCCCCTTGGGATACGGCCCAGCTCGCCACACTCAGCACCTCGGCTGTGATGACGATCTCACGATCCAGCCATCGCTTGCGGTCGCTGTGCCCAGAGCTGACGTCCATGCGAGCCACTGTCTCCAGGTATTCCTGCCTGCGGAACTCTTTGAAGGGCGTCGGATCGCCGGCGCGGAGACCCGCCAGCACCTGGTTGTGGATGGTGGCCAGGTCCTCGCCCATGCTCTCAGCATGGCGATCGCACCGGCGCACAAACGCCTCGAACGCGACGAGATCGCCGCTCTCAAGGTCTCGCCACAAGACCGCCTCGTCATGAATGCCAGCCATGAGCATCAGGCAAACGTAGGCGACATAGTCCTGATTATCCTTGGTGAAAGGATGGAAGACCGTCTGGTTGATGCGTTCATAGATCGCCTCGAAACGCTGCTTGTCATAGGAGCCGCCCAGAGCGGCGCGCATGGTAGCCTCAATGGCAGCCACCCGAGCCGCG
>CAYOBT010000244.1:0-4684 GCA_964402205.1 uncultured Anaerolineales bacterium | reverse complement strand
ATCTGCTTCGCGCTTCCACACTCGGCATGAGGACGCGCAAGCAGCGCGTAGCGCTCTCTGCCCTGGCCATCATGATCGGCATCGCAGCGTTAGTGGCCGTATTGGGGCTATCCCAGTCAAGCAAGGCTGAGCTCCTTGCCCAATTGGAGCGTCTGGGCACCAACCTGCTGACTGTGCAGCCGGATGCGGGCCTGGGACGGGGTTCCGGCAACCTGCCAGCCGAGGCTATAGGTATGATCGCGCGCGTTGGCCCCATCGAGGCCACCAGCATGCTCAGCACCGTGGACGCCCGGGTGTACCGCAACGACCTGATCCCAAGTGGCCAAACCGGCGGCATCTCCGTGCAGGCGGCAGACTTGCGCCTTTTGGAGGTGTTGGGTGGGTCGGTGCGCGACGGCGTTTGGCTGGACAAGGCCCGAGCCGCGTGTCCCGCTGCGGTGCTGGGTTCTGTCGCCGCCGAACGGCTGGGCATTCGTGCCGTCAGCGGGTTGCAGCCGGTATGGCTGGGGGAGCGTTGGTTCATCGTGGTTGGGTTGCTCGACAGCTTTGAGGTGGCCGCCGACCTGGACCGCGCCGTGTTCATCGGCCATGCTGCTGCCGAGACCTACCTGGATCACGAGGATCTGCCCAGCCGAGTGTTGGTGCGCGTCGACCCGTCCAAGGCAGACCAGGTGCTGGCTGTGCTGGCGGCTACCGCCAACCCCCAGTTTCCGGAGGAGGTGCTGGTCGCCAAACCCACCGACGCTCTGGAGGCCCAGGAAGCCGCGGATGACACGCTGACCGCACTGTTGCTGGGCTTGGGCGCAGTATCGCTGCTGGTAGGCGGCGTGGGCATCGCCAACGTGATGGTGATCGCGGTCCTCGAGCGACGCAGCGAGATCGGCCTGCGACGGGCAATCGGGGCCACACGCCGGCATGTTGCGGCCCAATTCCTGGGTGAGGCCCTGCTTCTAGGCGCGATGGGTGGTGTGGGGGGCAT
The DNA here is from genome assembly GCA_964402205.1 of uncultured Anaerolineales bacterium. Lineage (GTDB taxonomy): Bacteria > Chloroflexota > Anaerolineae > UBA1429 > UBA1429 > DAIRUQ01. The sequence goes on along the minus strand of CAYOBT010000244.1, from coordinate 3,705 downwards.
CCTGCTTGGATTCTCCGTCACAGCCATCTATGCGCGTATCAGAGGATGGCCGACGGTTGTGCCTCCCATCGCCGCGATTGGCGGGATCGCCGCAGCGCTATTCATCGCTGGTATCGCCGGTCTCTACCCAGCCGCCCGTGCCGCCCGTCTCTCGCCGACGGAGGCGCTGCGTACCACTTGAGGACGGCGACTCGGTTCGCGAACGTTTCGCGCAGCGCGGCCAATCACACAGAATGGCACGAGGAGACGTTGTGCAGATCTGTGTCTCGCCAAGCGCAGGGATAGAATATGAGCCACACGGTGTTGATCGTAGAAGATGACAAGCGGATCGCCAGCTGGGTCACACGCTACTTCAACCGGGCTGGCTTTTCCGCAGAGGTCGCCCATGACGGACACACGGGGCTCGAGCTCGCGCGCTCTATGGTCCCCGACCTGATCCTGCTGGACTTGATGCTCCCAGGACTGGATGGCATGACTCTCTGCCGGCGGCTGCGGCGCGAATCGGACGTGCCCATCATCATGCTCACGGCCAAGGGCGCCCAGCCGGACCGCATCCAGGGCCTGGATGGCGGCGCGGACGATTATGTCGTGAAGCCTTTTGATCCAGATGAGTTGGTGGCTCGCGCCAAGGCGGTGCTGCGCCGTTACGAGGGTCGCGTCCAGTGGACGTTGACCTGCGGACCGCTCGTCATGGACGAGGCGACGCGACAGGTCAGCGTGGATCAGCAACCCGTGGAGCTGAGCGAGGCGCAATTCCAGCTGCTTGCCGCGCTCCTGCGCCACCCAAACCGGGTGCTCAGCCGCCGACAGTTGATCGATCTCGCCCTAGGCCGCGATTTCGACGGCTACGATCGGGCCATCGATAGCCATATCGTGCGCTTGCGACGGGCCATCCATCGAGAGGATTTTCAGCCTATCCAGACGGTCTATGGTGCTGGCTATCGGCTCGCGTGCAAGGACGTATGATGTCACTGCGCTGGCGCATTCTGGGCGCATTTGTCCTGATCATCCTGTTGACCATCCTGGTCAGCGCTGCCGTCGAGTATTGGAGCCAGGGCACGATCCTGGACCGATACGCGGGCAAGATCAGAGAGACCGACCTGGCGAGTTCGCTGGGAAGGCTCTACGCTCAGTCTGGGACCTGGGAGAGTCTGGACGCATGGCTGGTCCGCTTGGGATACCAGCTAGACGCCGAGACGCTTGCCAAGCTGGAGGCCGAGGGAGTCGACGCCGCCGAGAAACGCCCCTTTGGCGTGATCGTGCGCGATCCGGCGGGCAACGTCATCATCGACGCGGCCTACTCAGGGGAGGCTGCATCAGGCACGACCATCTCGCGGCTGGAGAGCGATCCGACAGTCATCCTACACCCCGTCACCGGTCAGAGCCTTGGCACCGTCACCCTCTATGTAGATCGCGCTTACGCCGCTGCGGAGGCCCGCCTCTTTCTGTGGGATGCGCTGCGTCCCACGGCTATCGCCGGCCTGATCGCCGCCGGCGTAGCCGTCACCCTGGCGATCTGGCTATCCCGCCGGATCACCGCACCGGTGACGGCCCTGACGGTGGCGACTCGGTCCATTGCTCAGGGCGAGCGGGGCGAGCTCTTGCCAGTGACTTTGACGGACGAGATGGGCCAGATGAGCGCCTCGTTCAATCAGATGGTGACCGATCTGCGCACCCAAGAGGCACTGCGCAAGCGGCTAGTGGATGACCTGGCCCACGAGTTGAACACGTCGCTAAGCCTGATCCTACTGGAAGCCAAGGGAGTGCTGGACGGCATGCAGAGCCCCGCTGACGGCGCCCAGCACATCATCGACGAGGTGAAGACGCTGCAAAGTCTGGTCCATGACCTGAACTTGCTGGCGGAGGCAGATGCTGGCACGCTGCGGCTCAAGCGGGAGCCCTGCTGCGTCGCAAGGCTGCTCCGGGCCGAGGTGTCGCGCTGGCAGCCTCACGCACAGGCTGCCAGGATCAAGCTGGAGCTACGGCCACTCGCCGCCGACCTACCAACACTTGATCTGGATCCGACGCGCATCAGCCAGGCGTTGGCTAATCTGATCGACAACGCTCTCCAGCACACGCCTCCGGGCGGCTCCGTCCAGGTCTCTGCTCGGCGCGCTGAGGATGCGGTCGAGTTCGCCGTGGCGGACACGGGGCACGGCATCGCCAAGGAAGATCTGCACCACGTCTTTGAGCGCTTCTATCGGGCCGACCGCTCCCGCCAGCGCGGCACGGGGGGCAGGGGCCTGGGCCTTTCCATCGTGCAGCAGATTGTCCGGGGCCATGGCGGCCGGGTGTGGGCAGAGAGCGAGCCGGGCAGTGGCAGCTGCTTCCATTTCTGTCTGCCGGTCTAGGTGCGGTGAGCTGACACCTCGATCGTCATCTACCAAGTCCGCTTGCGCTGATAGGCTTTCCCTTTAGCTATTTCCTATGTAATCTATGATTCTGGAGCGTCTCTGCCAGATGCGGGGCCTCGATTTGGGCGCTCGCTGCTGGTTCCGCAATCCTGAGTGACATCCTCAGGGTGCCTTGCTTTGCCCGCCCGTGCATCGTTCTGCTCCGACCTGGTCACGCGAGGGTGTGCGAGTTCTGGGATGGTTGGTAAGGTATCGGGGCTACGAGCACGTTTCTGGCCTGAGGCGCTAGTGTCGCGCTCTGTCGGCCGATCTACTGGCGTGGGCCGAGCTCTCGAACTTGCCCACCCAGCACTCTGGGCCCCTCCTGCTGCGCTATTTGCCTGGCATGGGACTGACTGGTGGCGTGCTGTGGACGGCGAAGCCTAGATGCGGGCACAGCCGACCGGCGCGCTGGGGTGCCGAGCTACTCCCCCTCTCGTGCCGTCTTGTCCGTCTTGCCGGCTTCTTTCTTTGCCTTGGCCGCGCATGCCGATACCCGGTACCATCGGTCGAGCTGCTCCTCGGTAAGCGTGCCGGCCAGCTCTCGCCAGTCGGCCACGACGCTCTGGTCGCACCAGCCGATGCCCTCGCCGATGCGCACCACGGCCTCCGTCAGGCACGCAGGCCGGTCCACACCCGGCGCGTACGCGGCGCCGCACGTGGCGCAGCGCACCAGCTCGTCGTCCGACCCCAGCCAGGCCAGCCGCTCGAGGCGTCGGTCGCCACAGGACGGACAGGCAGAACCCGCGAGTACCAGGCCGATCGCATCCACGTTTTCGGCCACCGCCACCTCCTCACTTGAGGACATCGCCGGCCAGGGAGACGCTCCCCCGTGACATTGCGACAGTAGACAGAAGCGACAGATGGCGTGATGACGCGCATCGTCGATACTCCTGGCTGGCCGGTCCTTTGCGATCGGTGTCTCGGCTCTCCAGCTCGCCGGACGCAGGGCCAACAGTGACCTGCGTCGTGTGGGCACCGTCTCGAGGAGGCTCTCGTGAGCCTGGTCTAGGTTCCCGCTGTCACCAGCCCACAACCAGCACGCCGTCGCAGTGTTGCTACTAAAGGGTACGCGTTCAGGACGTCCAGCTGCAGTGGGGGCCTTTCTCTTGGCTGCCCACACCATCCAGCAAAGGAAAACCAATGGACTGTGGCTACCACACCTTTGCCATCCCAGTGATGGGCACCGGCCATTCGGCCGACACGCCGATCCGGGTGGCTCCTCTGGGCATCTCTTCGGTCATATCCTTGGTCGACGATCTACTCTTGGAGGAGATGCGGGCGCACTATGCCCGCCACTTTGGCCTGGCCT
>CAYOBT010000243.1:0-4696 GCA_964402205.1 uncultured Anaerolineales bacterium | reverse complement strand
ACATTCGACATGTGGGCCGAGTCGCGTGCGGCCAGCCTGGGTTTGATCGACAAGGGGAGCCAATCGTTTGCTAGGCGTCGCTGCAAGAGGCTGGTGGCGCGGTTTCTGAGGCACCCGCTCTGGCAAGAGCTTCATAGCGCGCAGCAGACCTTCCACGAGGTGCCCTATGCCCGCATGGTCGAGGGTACCATGGAACGAGGGGCCATCGACATCCTCTACCGGGACGACGGCGGGTGGCATGTGCTCGACGTCAAGACCGATCACGTCGAGTCCCGCCAACAGGCTCGCGCGACGATGCGAGAGAACCGCTACGACGAGCAGTTGCGCCGTTACGGGGACGCCATCCAGGAGCTGCTGGGCGTCACGCCGACGCTACGATTGGTTTTTCTGGATTGCGCCGGGCGCGTTGAGGAGCTTCCTGTACATCCGCAAGCTAGCAAGGACGTCTAGAGGCATCAAGGCCACGTTGCCATCGAGCGTTGCCTGTGTTATCATCATGAGAAGCACTCTGGAAAGGCGAGGGGCATGGCTCCCAGCGTCGTGGTCATCGGCGGGGGGTTGGCGGGATCAGAGGCCGCATGGCAGGCCGCGCGGCGTGGCGTCGACGTCACGCTGTACGAGATGCGGCCCGTGCGGACGACGCCTGCCCATCGAACCGATCGCCTGGCGGAGCTGGTTTGCAGCAACTCGCTGGGCTCCGATATGGCAGACCGTGCGCCCGGCCTGCTCAAGCAAGAGCTGCGGCGCCTCGGCTCGCTGATCCTGGCTTGCGCCAAAGAGACTGCCGTGCCGGCCGGCAGCGCCTTGGCCGTGGGTCGGCACGCCTTTGCCGAGGCGGTCACCGCGACGATTGAAGGCCAGCCATGCATTAGGCTGGTTCGCGAGCATGTGGCGTCGGTGCCACGCGAGGGCATCGCCGTCGTCGCGACGGGGCCGCTGACCTCGGACCCGCTGGCCGATGACATCGCAGAGATGCTAGGCGAGGACTCGTTGGCATTCTATGACGCCATGGCGCCCATCGTGACGGCCGAGTCCGTGAACATGGACGTGGCCTTTCGCCAGTCACGGCACGATCGAGGCGCTGCCGACTATATCAACTGCCCGATGACCGAGGCCGAGTATGACGCCTTTGTGGACGCGCTGGTCGCCGCTGAGACAATCCCTCTCCGCGATTTCGAACGCGAGGATGAGCACTTTTTCGAGGCTTGCCTGCCTGTGGAGGTCTTGGCCAAGCGGGGGCACAAGGCGCTGGCCTATGGCCCTTTGCGGCCCATCGGCTTGCGCGATCCGCGCACTGGCCGGCGGCCCTATGCCGTGGTGCAGTTGCGCCAAGACAACCTAGCGGGTACGCTCTATAACCTGGTGGGCTTTCAGACGAACCTGCGCTGGGGCGAGCAGCGACGTGTCTTTGGCATGATCCCTGGGCTAGAGAACGCCGAGTGGGTGCGGTATGGGCAGATGCACCGCAACACGTACATCGACGCGCCCGGCACGCTAGATCCGACGCTCGCCTGGCGGCGACGCGAGGACCTGTTCTTTGCTGGGCAGCTCACGGGCACGGAAGGCTATGTGGCCTCGACCATGAGTGGACTGGTGGCTGGTATCAATGCTGCCCGCCTGGCAATGGGGAAGGACCCCGTCACGTTGCCGCCGACCACCATGGCCGGCGCGCTGCTACACTATGTGACGCATGCCACCGGAGGGCGCTTTGATCCGATGAAGCCCAACTTTGGGCTGATGCCGCCGTTGGTGCCGCCGGTGCGTCGCAAGCGTGCTCGCTACGAGGCGTACGCGGCGCGAGCCATGGCGGAGCTTGAGGCGTGGATCGACCAGACGGGTGTCCTGAACGACGTGGACGCGTAGGGTTCTATGCTTACCAAAGAGTCGCTGATCACCTCGCGCCTGGCCTGGGCGTTGCTGATGACGGGACTCGTAGCCTTGCTGACCGTGGTGGGATGCGCCGCCGAGCCGGTCAGCTTTGATGGCGAGCGGGCCATGGCACACGTCGAGGCGCTCTGCGACCTTGGTCCCAGGCACGTGGGCAGCCCGGGCAACGAGGCCGCGGCTGCCTACATCGAGGCCCATCTGAAAGAGCACGGCTGGGAGGTCGAGCGGCAAGCCTTCGCACACCGTGGCCTGCCGGTGCGCAACGTCATCGGGCGGAAGGGCGAAGGTCCTGTCATTCTGCTGGGCACGCACTTTGATACGCGCCCGCTGGCCGATCTGGATCCTGAGGACCGATCGCAACCCGTACCGGGCGCCAATGACGGCGGTAGCGGCACGGCCGTGCTGTTGGAGCTTGCTCGCGTGCTCGGCGAGGATGTGACGGGCCAAGCCACCATCGAGCTGGCCTTCTTTGACGGGGAGGATCGCACTGGGCTCGGCGGCTGGAGCTGCTGCGTGGGCTCGTACCATGCGGCCGCGGAGCTATCCGAGCGACCTGCTTACGTCGTCGTCGTGGATATGGTCGGCGACGCCACGCAGGAGCTCTATTTTGAGTGGTCGTCCACGCTCTGGCTCCAGGAGCGGATCTGGCGCCTTGCGGATAGCATGGGCTACGGCCACTATTTCGTGGCAGAGCACCGGCATGCCATCGTCGATGATCATACACCGTTTCTCCAGCAAGGCATTCCCGCTGCGCTGATCATCGACTTTGACTATATCTACTGGCACACGACGCACGATACGCCAGACAAGCTGAGCGCAGCGAGTCTGCAGCGCGTGGGGAGTGTGCTGGAGACCTTGCTCAAAGGGGAGCCTCTAGTTGACGGCCCGGCGTGGACCTCGGGCCAAGTGGACAGCCCATAACGGGCATCTAGGAGGAGCTACCATGAAGATCGCAGACCGCGTCGCCAACCTGCCGCCGTACGTGTTCGCCACCGTGGAAAAGCGCATTGCCGCGCAACGAGCCAAGGGCGTCGACGTGATCTCGCTGGGCATCGGCAGCCCCGACCTCGCCCCGCCGTCCTATATCGTCGAGGCGATGCACGCGTCCGCCCTGCGTGACGACACCCATGGCTATGCGGGCTACTATGGCACGCCCGGCCTGCGCAAGGCGATCGCGTCCTACTATGAGCAGCGCTTTGGTGTGACACTCGACCCCGATACCGAGGTGCGTCCCCTGATCGGCTCCAAAGAGGGCCTCGCCAACATGGCACTCGCCTTTGTCGATCCGGGTGATCTGGTGTTGGCGTCCGATCCGGGCTACCCGACGTATCGCATGGGTGCCCTGATGGCAGGCGGCGACTACTACTCGATGCCCTTGCTGGAAGAGCGGGGCTGGTTGCCCGATTTCGAGGCCATCCCGCCCGACGTCGCCAGCATGTCCACGCTTATGTGGCTCAACTATCCGAATAACCCAACGGGTGCCGCCGCACCGATGTCCTTCTTGGAAGAGGCCATCGCCTTTGCCAGCAAGCATGATATCCTGATTTGCTATGACAACCCGTACTGCGACCTGACCTATGACGGGTACGTGGCGCCCAGCATCCTGGAGCTCCCTGGGGCCAAGGACGTGGCGGTGGAGTTCAACTCCCTGTCCAAGACCTACAACATGGCCGGCTGGCGCGTGGGCATGGTCGTGGGTAACGCCGAGGCCATCAAGGCACTCACGACTGTCAAGACCAATATCGATTCGGGCATCTTCCGTCCCATCCAGGAGGCTGCGGCCGTTGCCTTGACGGGCGACCAGTCCTGGCTGGCTGAACGCAACATGGTCTACCAGCGCCGCCGTGACGTCATCTTGGACTTTCTGCCCAGGATTGGCATGTCGGCGGTGCCGCCCAAGGGCGCCCTCTACGTGTGGGGCAAGGTGCCCGAGGGCGTTGACGCCGACACGTTCGCGCAAGAGGTCCTGGAAGGCGCCGGCGTCTGGATGACGCCCGGCACGGCCTTTGGACCGCACGGGGCAGGCTACATGCGGTTATCCGTGTGCGTGCCCGAGGAGCGGCTGAGAGAAGCAGGAGAGAGACTATCAGAACTCTGAGACAAACGCAGACCAGGGCAGCGCTGGATCCCGAACGCGCTGTCCTGGTAGGTATCGCGATCTATGGCGAGGAACAGCTCCTCACCATGGAGGAATCGTTGGAAGAGTTGGCGTTGCTGGCGAGCACTGCTGGCATCCGCGTAGTGGGGCGTGAGTCGCAAAAGCTATCGACGCCTAATCCCGGTATGCTGGTGGGATCGGGCAAGGTGGAAGAGATCGCCGCCTTGGCCCGCTCCGAGGACGCCGACGTCGTCATCTTTGATGAGGAGTTGTCGCCGGCGCAGCTCCGCAACCTAGAGCGTGAGCTCGATTGCAAGGTCCTGGATCGGACCGCGCTGATCCTGGACATCTTTGCCATGCACGCCAACACCCGCGAGGGTTCGCTGCAGGTGGAACTGGCGCAGTACGCCTACCGCCTGCCGAGGCTCACGCGGCTGTGGACGCACCTGTCGCGACAGGGCGTGGGCGGCGTTGGCCTCCGCGGACCTGGCGAAACGCAGCTCGAGATGGACCGCCGCGACATCGGTAGACGTATGGCGCGCATCCGCGAGGAGCTGGAAGAGGTGCGCATGCACCGCGGGTTGCAGCGCGGACGTCGTCGCTCCAGCGGTATGCCGGTGGTGGCCATCGTCGGCTATACCAACGCCGGCAAGTCCACGCTCCTGAACCGCCTGGCCGACGCCGGTGTCCTAGTGGCGGACAAACTCTTTG